>DASXTW010000209.1:0-3953 GCA_036505215.1 Actinomycetota bacterium
AACGAGCGGGGGATGTTCCGCATCGACCGTGTGGGCATGATCGGCCTGCTAACCACCGGTCAGAGGGGGGACATCCTAGATGGAGGTCGCGCGTGGAGCAACACGGGCCCGCGGCCCGGATCTCGAACGGAGCGGCTTGGCCGGGTCTCTCTCAGACGGCTGGGCCGGCGGCCAGTTCGACGCGAGGGCTTCGGCAAGCTCGGTCCGATCATCCTCCGCAACGACATCAAGCAGCTGATCGTGGAGGGCAACAGCGCCTTCGTCCTGACCGACACCGAGGTGGGGCCGGTGCTCACCAGCGAGTTCCTAACAGTGGAGGAAGGCCGGATCCGCTCCATCACCCTGCTCTTCCACTGGCGGCGCTGGCCGGAGGTCCTCCAGGAGCTCGGCCGGCGGAGCACCCCGCCTGTGATCCACGCCCTGATGGCTCGGCCCCGAGCGGCTGGCTCATCGTTCCCCCGTGACCGGGCAATTGAGGATCACGGTCTTCTCGCGTTCGGTGATTTTCCCGGCGGCGAGGAGCGCGTCCACCTTGGTGTCGCTTTTGATCAGCGTGGGGGTCACCCCGCGCTTCCAGCGCACGATCGTCTCGCGCCACAGCGGCGAGTAGTCGGGCTCGCCGGGCTCCGAGCCGAGGACCATGAGCTGGCCCTTCGCCGCAGCCCCCCTGACGATATAGATCTCCGGGAAGATCTCCGAGTCCAGCTTGGCAAGGATTGGTGAGTAGTTGATGTCCTCGGCCTTGGCTTGGGGCTTTGTGGAAACGTCAGTCGCAAGCATCCCGTCCTTGTGCCCGTCGTAGAACGTCCGGAACACCGTTGGCGGCGCAACCGTCGTGCCCTGGGCGACGTCTTCCGCAATGACGGGGCAGTTCAGCAGGACGTCCCTGGGCTTCTCGGTGAGATTGCCCGCCGCCTCTTCCTGGTCGATCTGGGTGTCGCTGGTGAGGAGCACGGGGGTGACGCCTTCGTTCCACCTAACGGTGACCTCGTGCCAGAGCGGCGAGTAGTTCGTCTCACCGGGCTCAGACCCAAGGACCATGAGCTGTCCCGGCGCGGCGGCCCCTTTGACCGTGTAGATCTCGGGAAAGAGCTTGACCTTCAGGGCCCCGAGGGTCGGCGAGTAGTTGATGCCCAACGCCTTGGCTTCGGCCTTGCTCGAGGTGTCGGTACTGACGATGGCGTCCAGATGGTCGTCGTAGTAGGCCATCACGACCGTGGGCGGGCTGAACGCTCCACTAGGCACTGGCGTGGCGCCGGCGACCCCGAACCCGGGGCCGATTACCGCTAGAACGAGCCCCGCTGGTACTGCAAGCCTGCCCTGCATGCTTCCTCCCTCCGGTCCGGTGCCTCGGGGGCACCCTCCAGGGTCGACAAAGGACCTACGGGCCAGCAGTCGGTCGGGATTCTTTCCAGGTCAATTCGATATGTCGGTTGTACCCTTCGCGCGGCGTGGGTCTCACCGCGTGAGCCAGGCACAGGGCCCCCGTGTAGTGGACGGTGTGTCCCTGCTCAAGGGTGCAATTATTGAGATCCAGCGCCGACCTGGTGTCTTCCAGGCCGGCGGCCATTCTCTGGCAGTTGGGGCGGATCCCCCAACGGGGGATGGCGAGTCGCCCCGACTCGGGCGGCTCCGTTTTAGGAGTGGTGGGCTAAGCCTGAACGCCCCGGCTCAACTTCGGAGGGCCTGCTTCCGTGTGACGCCGTCCGGAGGACCATGGCCATTTTCGGCGGACAGGCCGAGCCCTGGTTCTGAACCAGGTCTGAATACCTGCTCACGAGAGTGAACCGAATAAGCGCACCCCACAGGTCCGCAAGGTCAGGCGGTTTGCTCGACGCGGCCTGGGCGCATGCGACGTCGAATGGAAGCTGGTCTGCGCCACGCACAACCTCCTCAAGCTGTGGCGGCACTCCAGGACCTGAGCACCTGAGGCTTCCGGCCCGGACCGATCACGAAACCGCAACCCCTTCAATCAGCATCGCTCCGGCGATCAAGGGGTAAGTTTCCGCGACAGCCTCTACACGGTTCGTGTTTATGGTACGCCAGGTCTCAGGCAGTCTCCGCGAGCCACGGCGCTGCAGCGGCATGCGCCGCGCCGTGGTCCATGTATCTCATCCCAGTCGTCGGTGTCGTCTCGTCGCTTCAGAACCCATAGGCGCGGCCTCAAGAACGCGCCGACCCGTGGGGTAAAGAAACTCATGCCGCGGCTCGGTACTCGTGAATGAGGCCGCCTAACACATCCCGCCGGCGGACGTTCGCGGCCACCACGTCACCGGCCGCTGGCGACGTATCCCCAATCGGCGTCCGAAGATCGACCCCGCGATGCGGTCTCGCCTCGTTGTAATGATCGATGTGGGTCCGGAGCGTATGCTCAAGGTGTCGTCGTCCGAGCACAAGCGTCCAGTCCAGACACTCGGCCCGAAGCGTTCCTACCAGTCGTTCGCAGAACGCGTTGGCGTTCGGGGCCCGGATCGGGGTGAGGACGATCCCAAGCCCCTCTGAGCGGAACACCTCGTCGAAGGAGCCGGTGAACTTGGTGTCCCGGTCGTGGATCAAGAACCTCGGGGACCGCCCTTCCTCCTGCAGGCCCATGGCCAAGTTCCGGGCTTGCTGGGTGACCCACACCGAGTCGGGGTTGGGTGTCGCTCCCCCCAGGCGGACCCTCCTCGTGGCGAGCTCGATCCACACCAGTACGTACAACGTGTTCAGCGTGATGGTCTCCACGGTGAGGAAGTCGCATGCCAGGATCCCGGCCGCCTGGGAGCGAAGGAACTCGCTCCACGTGGGGCCGCGCCTGGGAGCAGGGCCCATACCGGCCCGGCGGAGCACGATGGCGATGGTGGTGGCAGAGACCCTCACTCCGAGCTTCAGGAGCTCGCCGCGGATGCGCATGTAGCCCCACCGGGGGTTCTCCCTTCCCAGTCGGAGGATCAGCTCCCGGACCTCGGGATGAAGGGAAGGGCGTCCCGGAGCGCGCTGCGGCCTGGTCCACTTCCTTCTCACCAGCTGCCGGTGCCACCGCAGGAGGGTCTCGGGCCGAACCAGGAACGCCCCCCACGCCTCTCGCCGAAGCATCCTGCTCGCCGCGGCGAGGAACGCCCTGTCGGATGTGCGGTAGACCGGGCGCTTCACTTGTCGGCGCAGGATCGTGACCTGGTGTCGCAGCACGGCGATCTCGAGTTCCGCCTCGGCCGCCATGCGGTCGTTCGGACCGACCAGACTGAGGACCCGGCGCAGGAGGATATAGAGGAGAGAGCGGATCACGGCGCGGCATTCTCGCAGACCGGACACCGATGCCGGTCTCAACACGCGATCGTGTTTCTGGACCCCACGGTGCATTTATTGAGATCACACCGCTGACCTGGGATTCGTTCCTTTTGCCCGTCATGGACAGGCACCCCTGGCTCCACGATCTGACTGGTCCACATCGGGGCAGCGGCAAAGCTCGCTATCCAAGACTTGAGTGCTTGAGACTCAAGAACCGGGCGTTGAGGGGGGTCTCGGGCTGATCGAGCCCCTGCGGCTGTGCGCGGTCCTAAGGACCGATTCGTGAATGGGCAGGTCGCGGGCCGGATTAGAGTATCTGTGCCCTTCAGGCTTCGGCCCCGACGGCGCCGAGTGGTCCCACTTGATCGGGACCTTCGTGCCCTCTTTGGGCTCTGGAATCTGCGGTTTCGGCAGGTTGCCCGGCATCTTCACTGGACGAGAACTACCCACAGGAACAGGACCCGTGATGGGCGAGTGTTCGGGAATGTCGCCTGAAGCAGACAAATCCCGCTTTAGCGACGCGACGCCAGGTCCAGTACCATCGGACCGCGTCGAACGGCGGCCCCGTCTTCTGAAGGGCGCGCCCGACGAGCAGGACCGCACCGATGATGAGAAGCATCGCGATTCCAAGGATGTTGCTAACGAAGACGTTCCCGGCCACGTACGCCACCGCCGTGGCGATCATG
>DASXTW010000210.1:0-29896 GCA_036505215.1 Actinomycetota bacterium
CCGCCGATCCACACCGCCACTGCCAGGAGGTGCAGCCACTGCACCCCGACGTTGAACCACCGCATGGAGGCCGCCGCTCCGGCGTGGCCGGCCAGAGTGTGTAGCCACATGGTCGCCGCCGCCGCCGCCCCGACCAGCACCAGTGAGATCCGTCCGGGCCTGAGGGCATCGAACCCCACCGCAAGTCCTGTTACCGCCAGGCCGACCCCTTGCCGGAGGAGCTGGCTGTCCGCGCTCGAGGACAGCAGGCTTCCCAACGAGACTCCTACCGTGGAGCGCTCGGCCAGGACCATAGCGACGAGTCCGGCGACCGACAGTGCCCACGCGATCGGCAGGACCACCCGATGGTTCGGTGGCCTGTCCTGGAAGACCAGGAACCGGACCACGGCGGCGCTGGCGAGCACGGCGAGACCCCAGTACAGGGCCCAGCGTCCGACGGCTGCCAGGGGCGTGGGCGACGGTGTGGTGGGTGGCCGGAACGACCCCTTCGGCAGCGCGGCCCCCACCGGCGAGACTCCCACCCCGAAGGAGAACGAGCCGCCGGTGACGTGCCCGTCGACCTTCGAGAGCGTTCGCCAGGTAACCGTGTACACGCCGTCGCCGAGTGGGCCGAGCCCAACCCGAAGCTCGAGCGGCTCCCCGGGAACCGGCCGGGCCTTACCGCGCTCGACCGACCGGCCGGCCGAGTCCAGGACGTGGATGACCGAGAGGCCCGGATCCGGTGGCTCGGTGAACGAGATCACGACCTGGGTAGGCGGCTTCTCCAGGAAAGCGTTATCGGCTGGGTCGGACCGGCGGACCAGGGCGTGCGCCGCTGCGGGCGGGGCCAGAAAGACCACCAGGGCCCCAGCCAGCAGCGCCGCCCCGGCCAGCCGCCGCAAGGGGATCGATCAGCTCCTCTCGGTGACGGTCGAGGCGGGGGTCCCCTGGACCGCGGGAAGACCGCGGCGGGTTCGCCGTGCGGTCATGAGAGCGGCCGTCGCGATCACCAGACCGACAACGCCCACCCCGAGACTAATGAACCCGATGAATCTCGCGGTATCGGCCTTGTCGGAGACACTCTTCCTGGCCGCGGCCACCGAGTTGTTCAGCCGAGTGACCTCCCGGTCCAGGCGAGCCGCGATCTGTCCGGCCGCCGGCTCCTTGGTCGGGAATTCCACCTGTGTCGGATCCTGCACGGACGAGAACGTGGTCGGGCTCGAGGTGAAGCTCTCGTCCACCCTCTGCCCCTTGATTGAGCCCGTGAAGTGGAAGGTGTAGTCGCCCGGCTGGGTCGGGAAGAACCACGCCCGATAGTCGCCGGGCGTCCCGAACTCGCCGACCTCGAAGTCGGGCTCGAAGGCCAGGGGCAGTTTCTGGTCGCCCACGATGACCTCGACCTTCAGGGTGTCTCCGAGGTCGGTGACAGGCTTGTCGTTCGCATCCGCCAGGATCAGCTGGACGCTGTTCTTCAGCCCCGTGTAGGCCGGTTCGTCGCCGAAGCCCACGGCGAAGTGATACGTTCCAACCACTCGTTCCTCGTGGGCAAGCGCCGGTACCGCCGATCCCAGGATGAGCATCGCAGCGACGGCCACGAGCACCACCGCGAAGGCTGCAGCTCTCTTCCTCACGTGTCCTCCTCTCGCCATCACAGACCCATGTGCGCGTCGCCGCCCGACCGAAGCATGCCGTCGGAGTAACGGCCCCTGGGGGAATGGGGTCTGACTAGTGAGAGGGAGGACCGCGGAGGCCGGCGCCACCGCACAGAACCTGTGGCTGCAGCGTGTAGCGCACGGTGGGGAACCCCTGGGTCGCGCGGGCGCGTTCCTGCGGGGGCCGGAGAAGCGCCTCGCACACGCGTTGGGCGACACGGCCGAACCACAGGAGGACGAGGGCTCCGATGCACGCGACCCCGAGCTGGAGGGCCACGCCGAGCAGAAAGATGTGGTGCTGGAACATCTCGGCGACAGACCCGCCGACGATCAATCGCTCGATCGTCTCCATGGCAACGAACGCCGAGAGCTGCAGCAGAGCCAGGCGCAAGGCGAGCGCCGCCGGACTATCCTCCGCCGGGCGTTCTCCTCGTTCCAGGCCGCTCAGATGCCGAATGAGGACCGTGCCGAGCGAAGCGAATCCGAGGACGACCGCGGCCTTGATGGCCAGCATCCAGTAGCCATGGCCTGTCTGAACCAGGATCTCGGCGCGCAGGTGGGGGTCGGGAACCGCGAGCAGGTACCCCAGCCAGTGTCCGAGGACCACGCCGACGACGGCCATACCGGCCAGGGGAAGGCCGCGGAAGGCACGGCGCTCGTGCATCTCGTCGAACAGGATATCGTGCGCCCGCTCTTGCGGATCGAGATGGCCCGAGCAGCGCCGCTGGCGATGAGTTTTGGAGACTCCCCTTCCGCCCATCGGGTTCGGGCTGTATCATTCACGTGGGGGTTTATCTGCCTCGGGGGGTTCATCAGTGAGCAAGCGCCTCATCATTAGCTCGGTTGTTGCCGTGGTCATTGGCGTGGCCGTCCTCTCCGTGCTCACTCTCGAGAGAACGCCGGTTCTCGGCTCGCCCCTCGCCCGACCCCGCGGCCAATCGGCGGACCGCGTCCAGAGGCTGGAAGCGGACCGGGAACCCACACGAGATCAGTGCGGTTCCACGGCTTTCATCGATTACGCCGAGGACGCCAGAGGCCAGGCAACACCTTTTGCTGCGGTCCTGTCGTACCGGCCGGGCGCCCAGAATCTTCGGGTCCAGATCCTCGAGTCGAACCGCGCAATCGTGGATGAGTTCAATGGCGCGTTGAAGATCGCCGCCTACGAACTCTTCCGCATGGAAACGACAGGGTGGCTGGTCGGCCGCGCCGACACCTTCGCGCAGTGCGACTCTCCGTAGTAGCCCTTCCCAGCCCTCGAAGTTGACGCACCACCCCCTCGAGGCTACTGTCCCTCTCACGAATGAGAATGGGAACGATTCTCATTGCCATCGGGATCGCCTTTGCGGCAGCATGCTCCTCGTCCTCCGGCGGGTCGGCAGGTGGGAGCATCACCGTGGTCGCGAACTTCTATCCCGTCTACGAGGCTGCCCGCCACGTGGGAGGGGATGGGGTCCGGGTCAGGAACCTGACTCCGTCGGGTGCCGAACCGCACGACCTGGAGCTCTCGCCGAAACAGGTGGATGAGATCCTGGATGCGAAGGTGGTCCTGTACATGGGGTCGGGCTTCCAGCCCGCCGTCGAGGACATCGCGGAGGATCGCCACCGCGACGTCACGGTCGACCTGCTGGCAGCTCTGGCGTCCCAGCTTCGCAGGCTCAAAGGCGGGGAGAGCGTGGAGGGCGGGACGGACCCTCACGTGTGGCTCGATCCGGTGCTGATGGCCGACATCGTGGACGAGGTCCGGAACGCCATGACCCGGGCCGACCCGTCCGGAGCATCAGTGTTTGACCGCAATGCGGAGCGGTACCGGGGCCAGATCGAGGCACTGGATCAGCAGTTCCGCCAGGGGCTTCGCCACTGTGCCAGGCGGGTCATCGTCACCTCGCATGCGGCCTTCGGATACCTCGCTGCTCGGTACGGCCTGGTCCAGGAACCGATCTCTGGGCTGTCGCCGGAGGCCGAGCCCGATCCGAAGCGCATCGCCGGGCTCGCCGACCTCGTGCGGAAAGACGGCGTCACGACCATCTTCACCGAGGAGCTCGTGTCTCCACGGGTAGCGGAGACCCTGGCGCGGGAGGCCGGTGTCCAGACGGCCGTGTTGAATCCGCTGGAAGGGCTCACCTCCGATGAGCTGGCTCGAGGGGAGACCTACGTGAGTGTCATGAAGGAGAACCTGGCCACGCTGCGGGTCGCGCTGGGGTGCCGGTGAACACGGGGAAGGCGACTGTGGACGGCGGCCTCATGCTCGAGGCGCAGGGCGTGTCCTTCTCCTACGGCGACGAGCCTGTGCTGGAGGATGTCAGCCTCTCCCTCCGTCCGGGGGAGTTCGTCGCCCTGGTGGGGCCGAACGGCTCCGGCAAGTCGACGCTTCTCCGGGTGCTGCTCGGGTTGCTCCGGCCCGGCGCCGGAACGGTCCATCTCTTCGGCGATGATCCGCGGCGCCTCCGGGAGCGCTGGCGCCTCGGGTATGTGCCGCAGCGACCCTCCGTCCAGGAGGATCTTCCGGCCACCGTCGAAGAGGTGGTCTCGACGGGTCGGCTGGCCCGAACGGGTTGGTGGCGGTGGCCGAGCCGGACCGATCGGGTAGAGATCGATCATGCGCTGCTGTCGGTCGGACTCGACGCACTCCGAAGGCGGCGCCTCAACGAGCTCTCCGGCGGTCAGCAGCAGAGGGCGTTCATCGCCCGGGCCTTCGCCAGCGAACCGGACCTCCTGGTGCTCGACGAACCGGTCGCTGGCGTGGACGCGGAGTCGCAGCGTCTGTTCCGGGAGTCGCTCACCCACCTGATGCGCGAACACGGCGCGTCGGTGTTGCTCGTGTCCCACGAGCTCGGCGCGGTGGCCCAGGACCTCGACCGGGTGGTTGTCCTGAAGCGCCGTGTGGTGTTCGACGGCTCTCCGGAAGAGCTGGCCCGGCGAGGGGTGAGCCTCGGCGTGCACGCGGAAGACCTTCCGCTCTGGCTCGAGGCGTTGAGGTAGAGCGCGATGCCCTGGCCGTTCGATCGCGAGTACATGCAGCTGGCCCTCGCTGCGGGCCTGGTCGTGGGAGCGTGCGCGCCCATGATCGGAGCGTTCCTCGTCCCCAAGCGCCTCTCGCTGATGGGAGACGGCATCGGCCATCTGGCCTTCGCCGGCGTGGCGGCGGGGCTCGCTCTGCAGGTGGCACCGGTATGGATCGCCCTGGCCGTGGCCGTCGTCGGGGCTGCTGCGGTGGAGCGGCTGCGCACGGGGGGCCGGGCCTCCGGCGACCTGGCCCTGGCCCTGTTCTTCTACGGCGGGATCGCCGCCGGGGTCGTGTTGACCGGGCTGGCGGGATCGCTGAACGCGAGCATCTTCACGTACCTGTTCGGCTCGATCCTGACGGTCCGGCCGGAGGACGTCTGGCTGGTGGTGGCCCTCGGGGCCGGGATCGTCGTCGCCCTCGGCGTGGCCGGACGGGCGCTCTTCGCCGTGGTGGTCGACGAGGAGGCCGCCCGGGTCGCAGGAGTCCCCGTGGATCGGTTGAACACCTTGCTCTCGGTGCTGACGGCCGTCGTCGTGGTCGCGGCCATGCGAGTGGTGGGGGTGTTGCTGGTGGCCGCGCTCATGGTCCTGCCGGTTGGCGCCAGCCAGCAGCTCGCCCGGTCTTTTCGGGGCACGCTCGCGCTGGCGGTGGGCATCGGCGTGGCCTGCGTCGTCGTGGGGCTGGCTGCGGCCAGGGTCTGGGGGCTCGCAGCCGGAGGCGCCATTGTGCTGGTGGCGGCGGCAACGTTCGCCGTGGCCTCCGGTGCCGGCGCCATCCGCCGGCGTGGAACCCGGGGTCCGCGCCGAATCGATGTTCCCAGGCTCCAATAAGTGGAGGATGGGGGGAAATCCAGCGTTGCTACCCTCTAGCGCAGTGAAGTCGAGCGTCGAAGATCTGATCGTTCAGCGCCTTCGGTCCCGAGGACAGCGCTACACGCCCCTGCGAAGGAAGCTGGTGCGGATCGTCCACTCGGCGGCCCAGCCTCTGGCCATCCACGACATCCTGTCGTCCGGCCCTCGCCTGGCCCAGAGCTCGGTGTACCGGAACCTGGTGGTCCTGGAACAGGCCGGGATCGTCAGGCGACTGATCGCGGCGGGAGGCTTCGCCCGGTACGAACTGGCCGAGGACCTCACCGAACACCATCACCATCTCATCTGTATCTCCTGCGGCTCCGTCGAGGACCTTCCCGCTCCGGTCGGGCTCGAACGGACCGTGCAGAAGGCGACGGCCACGCTGGCCTCGAGGCGAGGATTCAGGGTCAGGGCCCACCGGGTGGACATGCTCGGGCTCTGCAGCAGGTGCGACTGAGCCGAACGGCTCAGGCGACCGCGCCTCTGCGAGGCCGGGCATCGTCCCGTTCCCGGAGTCCTACCAGCTCCTCGGAGAGTTGCCACAGGCGCCGGCGAGCGGCTGGGTCGTAGGCCTGGTCATCGGCGCGCGCTTCGTGCAGCCGATCGAAGTAGCGACCGCTCACGCCTTCGAGCTCGGGCGAGATCGCAACGCGCAGCGTCGCCCCGACGCCATCCTCGATCGTGCTCATGGTGTAGCCGAAGGACTCGTAGACCATCTTCGTGTTCATGAGCGAGGCGGGGTGAAGGGCGTTGACCGTGACGCGCTGCTCGCCCTCGGCGGTCAGCCGCTCAGCGAGTTCGAAGGTGAACATGATCTGAGCCAGCTTGCTCTGCGAGTAGGCGCGAAACCCGTCGTAGCTCTGGCGAAGCATGACGTCGTGGAAGTCGATGGGTGCCTGTCCGACCGAGGCGACGTTGACGATCCGCGGGAGCGGACCGCCGGAGCAGGGGCAGCAGGAGACCGGTCAGCAGGAACGGCGCCAGGTAGTTGGCGGCGAATCGAAGCTCGTAGCCATCGACGCTCTCCTCGACTCCGGTGAGGAGGACTGTCTGCTGATCGAGTGGACGCATCTCGTTCGCTCCTTTGAGTGGTCACGCTGCTACCTCACTCCGGCTCGGCTCCGTCGTTCGAACTTCCGCCAGTTGCCCGATGAGCGGGGCGGACAGCGCCCGGATGACGCCGGGGACCTTCTTGATCTCCTCCACGATTCCCTCCTGCAGGTGGCGCGTCGAGGGCGCCCGTGCCAGGGCGATGGCGTCGAATGCGCCCGCCACGTCTTGCGCTAGGACGATGCCTGGGATCGTCTGAAGAGTTTGGGCAAAGAAAGATCAGACCCTGGTTGCCTCGCCGATCAGCCGCTCGATCCTGTCGATATTGCCTCTGAGGTCGGTTCGAAACTGCTCCAGGGCATCGATCTTCCGATCGGCTTCCCGGAGATGGCCCTGGAGAATGGCGAGGACCTTCCTCTTCGCCCCGATGCCCGATGGATCCTCGAAGTAGAGGTCGATCACGCTTCCGATCTCCTCCAGGCTCAGCCCCAGCTTCTTCAGGGCGTCGATCTTGTGGAGTCGCCGGAGAGCATCCTCGGTGTAGTGGCGGAACCCTCCTGGCCGGTCCGTCTGACCCATGAGCCCCATACCCTCGTAGTAGCGGATGGTCCGAGTGGTGACTCCGGCCCGCTCGGCGAGCTCTCCGATGCGCAGCTTGTCGCCCATGCTTCCCTTCTTTAACGTGAACGTAAACGTCCTTGTATCCACTTTAGGCCACGCTTCGACAACGTCAATCGGAGACCCGGCCTGTATGTCCACTGTGTGGTTGGGCCGTGCCAGGGCGAGCTGTGGCGAGCTCGTCCCAGTGGCGGTTCGGGATAGGCTGCATTGGGGGTGGACTCGTGGAGAAGACGGCCCGGAAGCGACTGATCCGGATCGCCCAGATCGTGATCTCCGTGATCATCGTCGTCGGGATCTTCGCTTTCGCCATCCCGAAGATCGCCAACTACGGAGACGTGTGGAAGGCGGTCAATGCCATGACCTGGCTGGAGATCACCAGCCTGGTGGCGGTGAGCGCGATCAACATCCTCACCTACTGGCCGCTGATGGTGGCCTCCATGCCAGGCCTGACGCTGGGCCAGGCCGCCGTGAACAACCAGTCGACGACCTCGGTCGCCAACACGCTCCCCGGTGGCGGGTGGATCGCCACCGGCCTCGCCTACACCATGTATCGGTCCTGGGGATTCACCAACGCCGAGATCGGCTTGACCACCATCATCACTGGTGTCTGGAACACCTTCATCAAGCTCGGGATGCCCATCATCGCTCTCGCTGCCCTGGCTGTCACCGGCCGGACGAACGCTGCCTTGATCGTCCCGACAGTCATTGGTATTGCCGTCCTGCTTGTCGCCATCGGGCTCTTCGCCGGGATGCTGTGGAAGAAGTCCATGGCCCGGGCCATCGGCGGCGGACTGGGGAAGGTGGCTTCGTTCATCCGGAAGTGGTTCCACAAGCCGGCAGTCCACTGGGGGGACGCGGCCGCCCGGTTCCGCCACCAGACGATCGGGCTCATATCGAAGCGGTGGCCGGCGCTCACTGTCTCGGCATTGGTCAGCCACTTCGCGCTTTACTTGGTCCTGCTGCTCGCTCTTCGTCACGTCGGCATCTCGGAGCGTGAGATCAATTGGGCACAGGTGCTGGGCGTGTTCGCATTCGTCCGGTTGATCTCGGCGTTCCCCATCACGCCCGGAGGGATCGGCCTGGTCGAACTGGGGTACATCGGGGGCCTCTACGTAGCGGGGAAGGCACACGCCGACGTCCACCTGGACGTGTTCAAGGCGCAGGTCACCGCGGCCGCCCTGGTGTTCCGGACGCTCACCTTCGTCCTGCAGATCCCCCTTGGGGCTCTCACCTACGTGATATGGCAGAGGAAGAAGAGCTGGCGCAAGCCGGTCCCACACGAAGCCGCGGAGCCGGCCGTCGCGGCGACCCAGACCCCCGGCTGAACGTCAGCCCGGGCACCGAACCCCGCGCCCGCAGAGGATCACACCCTCCTGGGCCAGCAGGGACACCCCTCGGGCCCTGGCCACGAACGTAAGCGCCTTGGTCGCTTCCACGGCCTGGGCGAACGTCGCACCCCGGAGGAAGGAGAAGCGATAGGTCACACACCCACCGGCAAAGACGTAGTAGCGATTGCTCGAGAAGGTGGGCGGCAGCGCGATCGGCTCTTCGTATATCTTCATCAGTGGCTCGCCCGCCTCCGGTGGGACTTCGACGGCGTTCGAGTGATCGCAGTCCCGGGTGAGGAGCACCCTCACGGCGGCCACCCCGGCCCGGTCCGAGTCCATCCAGAACTCGGTGTGGCCGTTCCGGATGCGTCCACCGCCGAATGTCCACCCCGCCGGAAAGTCCGAGATGCACGGG
This sequence comes from Actinomycetota bacterium, assembly GCA_036505215.1. Classification (GTDB taxonomy): domain Bacteria; phylum Actinomycetota; class UBA4738; order UBA4738; family UBA4738; genus DASXTW01. The sequence continues at coordinate 8,901 of DASXTW010000210.1, forward strand.
ACGTATGCGGCCGAGGGGATCGACTGGGCCATCAAGATGAGGGATCCGGCGTTTCGGCCGGGACCGAGACAGAGCGGCACTGACCCGTTCGGCACCTCACCGCACCCGGAGAGAAGGACTCCCGCGGCCACGAGGGTGAGAGTCACACGAGGCGATCTCACAGCGCCCCCGTTTGGAGGTTGTCCACTATCAGGGCCAGCGCTAGAAGGAATCCCACGGCCACCGCCAGGGTTATCCCGATGCGGCGGACGCTCCAACGCTGGATGGCGATCGGAGGGCGCTGCGGTGCGAGTTCGCGGAAGCGGGCCAGGATGTCCCGGCCGGCCTTCCGATGCTCCCTGAGCATGTTCCGCGACTGGGACGGCATCGTCACGCTGCGAGTTGCGGCGAACGCCTCCGCGATCTCGTCCGGGGAGAAGACCCGCAGCGCTCGCTGGTACACACGGTCGGGGTCGGTCCGGAGGGCCAGCACCAGCATCATGTTTGCCAGGTCGACGGCCTGTCGCCATGGTGAGGGTCGGATCTCCGCGAAGGCCAGGTCGATCAGCATGATCTTCCCGTCTCGAACCATGATGTTCGCCGGCTTCACGTCGCGGTGGGCCACTCCCACCTCCCACATACGACGGATCGTCGCCAGCGCATCGTCGATCACCGCATCGTCGACGTCGGCCTCCGTGATCTCCGTTCCGCCCTCCAGGAACTCCGTGACCAGGAGGTACTCGCGCTCCGGCGTGATCTCGACGAAGCCGTAGGTCTTGGCGCAGGGGATGCCGAAGTCGTGCATCACCAGCAACAAATAGTCCTCGTACTGGACCAGCCTGCGCACGGAGTTGTACGACTTCTCGTCCTCCAGCGTGCCGTAGAGGATCGTCCGCCCGAGCTTGTAGGAGCGGTCGGCGCGCAGATGGGTCTGCGCGTACAGCTTGGCGAACAGATGGCGATCCGGATCTCCGGCCACCGTGAGCCTGAGCGGAGTGGATCCTCCCGAGCCGGCCAGGCCAAACGGCTTGAGCTCCAGCACGGTCATGCCGAGCTGATCCTGGACGGCCTGGCGGATGGCCGCTCCCCTGGGCCCACCGACGTCCAGATGCGCGGCCCTGCCCTTCCTGTACTGCACCGGGAAGACCGAGGTCGGCGCGAACGTCCGCAACGCCACCAGGGGGATGCCCACGCCGAGGACCAGGGCGAACAGGATGTCGGCGGGGTGATTGAGGGCCAGATAGACCTCGGCGCCGGCCAGCGCCGTGAGGAGGGCGGCGGCCACGAACTTTCCCACGTCACGCAATCTGCCCCGAGGGACCAGTGTGTACAGGACTCCCACGAGTGCCACCGACAGCTCGGCAATGGGACGGGACGGGAACGACGATCCCTCCCAGCCCCCGATGATGCGCGCCCCGAACGGTCGCGGTCGGATGGAGTAGGTACCCAAGTTGTTGGTGAGCCACGCGACGAACAGAAGTGAGACCACGAAGACGATGAGGTGTCTCCACCGACGGAAGACCAGGAGGGCCACGATCGTGCCGAGCCGGAGGGTCCGGGTGAACACGGTTGCCCCGAGGCCGTTCGCGATGAGCGCCAACCGATTCAGCCAGCCCGTTCGCCAGCCCGCGATCCATCTGGAGAGAACGCTCTCCTGACGCTCGAAGGAGTTTCCCACCTGCGTGACCAGAAGGAAGATGGTGAACGCAACGAGGAAGACGAGCGCCCCGATCCAGAACATCCCACCCGCCCCGAGCTCCCGGGGCAGGGGAGGGGGTCGTCCGGACGGACGTCGCTGGCGCTTCGACCTGATCGGGCCCCGCTCGTCGGCCGCGCGCAGTTCTGTTGCAGGCACGGCGTCGTGGCCGATCGTCTCCACCTCCTTTGCCCCCCAAGGCCGCGTGCTCGACTCTATCCAAGCCCTCGTGGGAAGTCAGCCCTGGAGGAGCCCTCTCGCCCGAAGCCACTCCAGGGCTACCCGGCGGGGCGTCTTCGATCCGACGCTCCTCAGCCGGTTCATTTCGCGGAGTGCCTGGGTGGTGAGCTTTGCCGAGACGCCGTCGACGACATCGGTGAACGGCTGTCCGTACCGGGCGACGACCTCATGACGAGCGACGGGGGTGACGTTTTCCGCGGGTTGGAGGCCACGATCGTCTTGCAGCAGGACGAATCCTCTTGCCGGGATGTCGCCATCGGTCGTGAAGAGCACGGCCACATCGATCTGCCCGGATGCCAGCTCCGCCGCCGTCAGCGGGCCGCTCGCATCCAGTGGTTCGAACCTCTTGAACTTCAGCCGGTATTTCGATTCGAGGCCGGCGAGACAAAGTGGCCGACTGGGACACTCTGGCGGGCCGCCGAGGACCAACCGTCCCGCTATGGGGACGAGGTCGCTGATCGTGCTCAAACTGTACCTCGCGGAGGTCTGAGCGGTGACGGCGAGCGCGTTGGCATCCTCGGCTTCGGCCGATGCGAGGACGTCGACCCCTCGGCCTCGAAAGGCCTCCGTGAGCTTCTGCCGTGTCACGTCCACGGTGCCAGACACCTGCTTGGATTGGGGATGCAGGAATTGGAGGGCGGTCCCCAGATACTCGGGAACGAACTCCACCAGGCCTCGCTCCAGGGCGGGCTCGACGAGCTCCCTCGGTCCGAGATCAAGCGCCCGTATAATCCTGAACCCTTTGGCCTCGAGAGCCTGCGCATAGATCTCCGCGAGCAACTCGCTCTCCGGGAAGTCGAACGAAGCTATGGTGATGGCGTCGTCGCCGGTGGCCGGGATAGCCGCACGCTCGCCTGCCTGCCCTAGCCCAACGGACACGCAGGCAGGGAGGGACAGCGCCAGGAGCAGGACCAAGGTTGGTCGTGGCGGACTCCGCACGACTATGGGCGAAGCTCGTTGACGAACCGTCCGAAGCACACCCGGACCGCAGTGTCGTTGCCCGCTCTCGCCAGACAGGACTCCAGCCGGGTCAGGGGCCTCCGGTTGTGCGCCGCCCAGGTCCCCACCCTCACGCTCAGCGTGATGGCCAGGGCCAGAGCCAGGAGGCTGCAGATAACCCCGGCCAGAGCCTGTCCTCGATTGGTAGCCTTCCCCCGCCGTTGTCGGGAGAGGGCGATGATTCCGAGGACGGCGCCGACGACCCCTCCGAGCAGCGCGAGTGGAAAGAGCAGGAACGAGATCGCTGCCACGAGGCTCGCCACGCCGAGAACAAGGGACGCCACTCCAAGCCCATTTCTCGGTTGGGTGACACGGGTGGATGCAGGTGGTGCGGGGATAGGTTGAGTGGCGGCCATGGTTTCCCCTTTCTTCGGGCTGACCTCGGAAGCCCCGGACGCACATCAGCCTATGTCTCGCCGCCCTCGCCTGCAGACGGTTCGTTGCTCCGCTACCGGGAGGGCGGGCGTATCGTGCTCCGGATGACCCGGACCAGTGACTGTATGAAGGAGGGCATCGGGGCGGCGCGATCTGACGAGCACCCCATCCTCGGTTTCCCCCGAAGGGATATCGTCACCACGATCGTCCTGGCCGTGTTCACCGCCATGTTATTCATCCTGGTGGCCACACCGGCGAAAGAATCGATTCACCGGCTCGATCAGGCCTTCCTGCACAGGATGGTATCCATCCGCTCCGAACCGCTGACCGCAGGTGCCAAGTTCCTGAACCTCCTCGGGCTCGTGGTCGTCACGCTTCCCGCCAGACTGCTCGTCGCTGGATTCCTCGCCCTGAGGCGCCGATGGTGGCATCTGGCGGCATTCGTCTCTGCCGTGATCCTCTCCGAGCTCTCGATCGGCTCGCTCAAGACCGTCTACGACAGAGCCAGGCCCCCCGGATCGCTCGTCGCGGTGAGCGGAGGCTCATTCCCGTCCGGACACGCCGTGGCGGCGTCGGTGACGGCGGTGGCGGCGGTCATCGCGCTGTTCCCAGAAGGCGGTCGCCGGTACTTGTGGGGTGTGGTGGCGGTGTTCTTCTCGACGGTCATGGCGCTCTCCCGCGCCTACCTGGCGGCGCACTGGCTGTCCGACGCGGTGGCCGGGGTACTCCTGGGCACGTCCATCGCGCTGATCTCGGCCGTTGCCGTTCATCTGATCCGCGTCCGCAAGGAGCCAGAGTGGAGCCTGGGCCCGAACCGGGCGACCGAGCACAGCTAGTAGGGCCAGGTCCAGTCGCGGATCTCCGGTGGGTCCTCTCCTTCCCGGCGAGTGTAGGCGCGGCATTCCACCCGCCGGTCCGCCAACAGCTGCCGGAGATGGGCTGCCCTCGAGCCCAGGCCGGGGACGCGGTCGATGACGTCCATCACCAGGTGGAAGCGGTCCAGATCGTTCAACATGACCATGTCGAACGGCGTCGTGGTGGTGCCCTCCTCCTTGTACCCGCGGACGTGGAGGTTGCGGTGATTGGCGCGCCGGTAGGCGAGCCGGTGGATCAGCCACGGGTACCCGTGGTACGCGAACACGACCGGTCGGTCCGTGGTGAACAACGCGTCGAACTCCGTGTCCGGCATGCCATGCGGGTGCTCGCTCTCGGGCTGCAGCCGCATGAGGTCGACTATGTTGATCACGCGGACCTTGAGATCGGGCAGGTGCTGGCGGACCAGATCGACCGCTGCCAGCGTCTCGAGCGTCGGGATGTCGCCCGCGCACGCCATCACCACGTCGGGCTGGCCGTCCTCGTCGTTGCTGGCCCACTCCCAGATGCCGATCCCGCGAGTGCAGTGCAGGACGGCGTCCTCCATCGACAGGAGGTTCAGCGCGGGCTGCTTCCCGGCCACGATGACGTTGACGTACTGCCGGCTGCGCAGGCAGTGATCGGCCACAGACAGCAACGTGTTGGCGTCCGGGGGTAGATAGACCCGGATGATCTGCGCCTTCTTGTTCGCCACGTGATCGATGAACCCCGGATCCTGGTGGGAGAAGCCGTTGTGATCCTGGCGCCACACATGCGAGCTCAACAAGTAGTTCAACGAGGGGATGGGTCGGCGCCAGGGGATGACCCGGGTGACCTTCAGCCACTTGGCGTGCTGGTTGAACATCGAGTCCACGATGTGGATGAACGCCTCGTAGCAGTTGAACAGGCCGTGACGGCCGGTGAGCAGATACCCCTCGAGCCAGCCCTGGCACAGATGCTCGGAGAGGACCTCCATCACCCGGCCCGGCGGCGCGAGATGCTCGTCCGTCGGCAGGATCTGCGCGTCCCACGCCCGGTCGGTCGCCTCGAAAACCGCCCCGAGTCGATTGGACTCGGTCTCGTCCGGCCCGAACAGGCGAAACGTCTCGGGGTTTCGCCTGATGACGTCCTTCAGGAAGCGCCCGAGGACCCGAGTGGCCTCGCTGAACGTGGTGGCGGGCTTCACCACGTCGACGGCGTACTCGCGGAAGTCAGGGAGCGAAAGATCTCGCATGAGCAGCCCGCCGTTCGCGTGCGGGTTGGCGCTCATCCTCGCGTCGCCCCTGGGAGGCAGCTCCGCCAGCTCTTCCACCAGGGCTCCGCCCTGGTCGAACAGCTCACCCGGCCGGTACGTCTTCATCCAGGACTCGAGCATGGTGAGGTGCTTCGGGTTCGTCCGGACCTCGGCCAGGGGCACCTGGTGTGCTCGCCACGTCCCCTCGACCGGCTTGCCGTCGACCTCCTTCGGGCCGGTCCATCCTTTCGGCGTCCGTAGCACGATCATCGGCCAGGTGGGCCGCTGTCCATTCCCGTTCTCCCGGGCCGTTCGCTGGATCCGCTGGATCTCGTCGATCACTTCGTCGAGCACGGTCACCATCTGCTGGTGCATCGTCCGGGGTTCGCGTCCTTCGACGAAACGGGGGGCGTACCCGTATCCCTCCAGGAGAGAGGCCAACTCGTCCCGTGGGATGCGGGCCAGGACCGTCGGGTTGGCGATCTTGTACCCGTTCAAGTGGAGGATCGGCAGCACGGCCCCGTCGGTGACCGGGTTCAGGAACTTGTTCGAGTGCCAGCTCGTGGCGAGGGGGCCGGTCTCCGCCTCGCCGTCTCCGACCACGCAACACACCAGGAGGTCGGGGTTGTCGAAGACCGCTCCGAACGCGTGAGCCAGGGCATAGCCGAGCTCGCCGCCTTCGTGGATCGAGCCCGGGGTCTCGGGGGCGACGTGGCTGGGCACGCCTCCTGGGAACGAGAACTGGCGGAACAGCTTCCTCAGTCCTTCGGCGTCCCGGGAGATGTCCGGGTACACCTCGCTGTACGTCCCCTCGAGATAGGCGTTGGCCACCAGCCCAGGGCCGCCGTGTCCAGGGCCGGTCACGTAGATCGCGTTCAGGGATCGAGCCTTGATCACCCGGTTCATGTGCACGTAGATGAAGTTGAGGCCGGGCGTGGTCCCCCAGTGGCCCAGCAGGCGGGGCTTGACGTGCTCCGGCCGGAGAGGTTCGGCCAGCAGCGGGTTGTCCAGGAGATAGATCTGTCCGACCGACAGGTAGTTGGCCGCTCGCCAGTACGCATCGATGAGGTCGAGCTCATCGTTCGACAGCGGGTCGGCGGGTGGAGAATTGGTGCGTGAGCTCGACCTGGCGTCCGTATCCTTCATGTGGAGGCCTCCTTGGAGCGAGGAGTCGAGCATAGCCCCGAGCCGCGTATCCGATCCGTGTCCTGAGGATCCCTCTCGCCCCGTCCGAATGTCGATGCGGGCAGCGGCCGTCTGCTACCGGCGGACGTCCCAGAGGGTGGAGTTCCTCCTGGTTCGCACGCGGAGTCGCCGCGCGTGGACCTTCCCCAAGGGCCACATCGAGCGCGGCGAGTCGGCCGTGCAGGCCGCGGCCAGGGAAGCCAAGGAGGAGGCCGCCGCCTCTGGCCGGATCGATCCGAAGCCGTTCACGCGGTACAGATATCCGGCCTGGACGGGTTCGGGCCTACCTGCCGACGTGTGTGTGGAGGCCTACCTCATGGAAGTGGCAGACATCGGCCATCACCGGCGAGCGGAGCGACCGATGGCCTGGCTCCAGCCTGAGGCGGCGGCGAAGAAGCTCGCGGAGGGCCGGGGCCCCGGGTACGCTCGAGAGCACCGTCGGGTGATCCGGGAGGCCGTCGCGCGGCTCGTCGACCATCCGCCGAAGGCGGAAGGTCGAAGAGGAGACAAGTGAGCGATACCGTCTCGAAGCGGTTGATGGCGGCCCTGCGCACCGAGCAGTTCACCGAGTCGGTGATCCGCGAGATGACCCGCCTGGCCGATGAGCATGCCGCCATCAACCTGGCCCAGGGGTTCCCCGACTTCGACGCGCCGGACGAGGTCAAGGCCGCCGCCGTGCGGGCCATCGAGTCGGGCATCAACCAGTACCCGGTGACGTGGGGATCGCCCACGTTCAGAGCTGCCATCGCCGCCAAGTACCAGAGATTCGGCTGGCCTGAACTCGACCCGGAGAGCGAGATCGTCGTCACCTGCGGCTCGACCGAGGCGATGGCTTCGACCTTCCTGGCTCTCGTCGAGCCCGGGGACGAGGTGCTGCTGTTCGAACCGTTCTACGAGAACTACGGGCCCGACGCGTACCTGTCCGGCGCGGTGCCGAAGATGGTGCCGCTCTCACCTCCATCCTGGGAGCTGGATCCGGACCGCCTCCGTGATGCGGTCGGCCCCCGCACTCGAGCCCTCGTGCTGAACACACCGCACAACCCGACCGGGAAGGTATTCGCCCCAGCGGAGCTCGCGGCCATCGCCGAGATCGCCATCGAACAGGACCTCCTCGTGTTCACGGACGAGATCTACGAACACATCCTGTACGACGGGCTTCGTCATCTCTCGATCGCGCTGGTGCCCGGGATGCGAGAGAGGACGGTGACGATCAGCGCGCTGTCGAAGACGTACTCGGTGACCGGATGGCGAGTGGGGTGGGCCGTGTCCAGCCCCCGCCTCATCGCCGCCATCCGCAAAGTCCACGACTTCCTCACTGTGGCGGCGCCGGCCCCGCTCCAGGAAGCCGGAGTCGCGGCCCTCGGCCTTCCCGATTCCTATTACCGGGAGCTCGCCCAGGCCTACACGGAACGCCGGGACGTCTTCCTGGGCGGGCTGAAGGGCACGGCCCTGAGGGCATCTCGCCCACAGGGCGCGTACTACACCATGGTGGAGGTCAAGGACATACGGGCTCGACGAGACCTCCCCGATGACGTGGCCCTGTGCCGCGAGATGGTCATCCACGCCGTGGTGGCCGCCGTTCCCGGAAGCAGCTTCTTCATCGATCCGTCTGCCGGCCGCGATCTCGTCAGGCTCGCCTTTCCCAAGCGGCTCGAGACCTTGCTTGTGGCCGCTGAGCGGCTGGCGAAGTTCGCCGGCCCGGCTTGACCCGCGGGGGATGGCCTTTCTGAGCCGCCTCGCGCGGTACGATCGGTTCGCACGAGAACGCGAGGGGAGGAGCAATGGATCGGATCGAACGCGCATTTCGACTGCTCCGGGCAAGCTGGGAGGTCCTGAAGAAAGACCGAGAGCTGGTCGCGTTGCCGGTGGTCTCCAGCATCCTCATCCTGGCCGTCGCGGCCTCCTTCTTCGGGGCGGCATGGGCCACCGGAGGCCTCAGGGACGGAAGCAATCCCGATGCCCTTTCCTATGTCTTCCTCGCGCTCTTCTACTTCTGCGCCTACTTCATCTCGATCTTCTTCAACGCGGCGGTCGTGGCCGCGGCGACCATTCGCCTGAGCGGCGGGGACCCTACGGTCGGGGACGGCTTGAGAGCCGCCCGGGAGAAGCTCGGGCCCATCGCGGCATGGGCGGCCATCGCGGCCACGGTCGGGCTGATCCTGCGGACGCTCGAGGAGCGGGCGGGCTTTCTGGCCAGGATCGTGATCTCGATCGTCGGGGTGGCGTGGAGCGCCATCACCTTCTTCGTCGTCCCCGTCATCCTGTTCGAGCCGGTGGGTGCCCCGGACGCGGTGAAGCGCTCGGCATCGATTTTCAAGCAGCGATGGGGTGAGTCCCTTGTAGGCTCGGCCGGGATCAGCCTCGCCATGTTCGTCCTGGCAATCCCGGTCGTCCTGTTGGCGGTCGCCCTGGGGGCTTTGAGCATGCCCTTGGGCATCCTGGTCGGGGTTCTCGGGGTTGGCCTCCTCGCCGCTGTCGGTTCGACCCTGAGCGGCATCTTCAACGCGGCGCTGTATCGGTTCGCCACCACGGGCGAGGCGACTGGCCCGTTTCAGCCCTCGGACCTCCAGGGCACGTTCCGGCAGCGGCGGCGCGGCTTGGGCGGCGGGACCTTCGGCGGCTTCGGAGGGGGATTCTCCGGCCGGTAGTTCGGCGAGCAGCTAATCCAGGGCGGGGTCTCCCAACAGGTCGATCTCGAGTGGGCTCAGCGAGACTCTCTGCGCGGGGACAGAGCCAGGCACCCTGCCGGGGACGGTGTCCAGGACCGTAGCGGGGACGGTGTCCGGAATCGTGACGAGATGCGTGGGGAAGGCCGTCCGCTCGGTCCACGTGTAGGCGACCTCCCGGTGCTGGGACAGGTCCAGCCCCCCGTCCTCCTCTTCGCCCGTTACCCGCAGTCCGACCAGCCGGTCGCTGATTCTGAGCAGGACCAAGGTCAGGCCGAACGAATACAGGGCGGTGATCAGGACCGCCCCCGCCTGCCTTCCGAGCTGGAACACGCTTCCGTTCGCTCCCGCCGGATTGATTGCCAGGCTGGCGAAGACGCCCGTGAGGAGCGCGCCCACGATCCCCCCGGCCAGATGCACGCCGACCACATCCAGGGAGTCGTCGTAGCCGAGCAGGTTCTTCAGGTTCACGGCCAGATAGCACACGGACCCTGCGGCGAAGCCGATGGCCAGGGCACCCCATGGTCCCACGAACCCGGAGGCCGGGGTGATTGCCACGAGCCCCGCCACCGCCCCCGACGCCGCGCCGATCGTGGTGGCCTTCCGATGCCGGATCCACTCGGGGATCAGCCAGCCGAACACCGCCGAGGCCGCGCCGAGCTGTGTCACCACGAAGGCGCTCGCCGCCAGGCCTCCCGCCGAAAGTGCGCTTCCGGCGTTGAAGCCGAACCAGCCGAACCACAAGATACCCGCCCCCAGGATGACCATCGGGACGTTGTGTGGGACGAACGCGTCGGTGCTCCAGCCACGGCGCTTGCCCAGGTAGATCGCCGTGGCCAGGGCGGCGGCCCCGGCGTTGATGTGGACGACGGTGCCGCCGGCGAAGTCGAGCGCGCCGAGATGGCCCGTCCCGAGGAACCCGCCGCCCCACACCCAATGGGCGACGGGCGAGTACACCAGCACCGACCACAGCGCGATGAACAGGAGGTAGCCGGAGAACTTCATCCGCTCCGCGAAGGCGCCCGTGATCAGGGCCGGGGTGATGATGGCGAACATGAGCTGAAAAGCCATGAAAGCGTTGGCGGGCACGGTCGGGGCCAGGGCAGTCGGCTCCGCGCCGACCCCGTGCAGACCGGCGAACTTCAGGCTGCCGATGACGTGCCCGACATCGGGACCGAAGGCCAGCGAGTAGCCCACCAGCATCCATAGCACGCTCACCAGGGCCAGCGCGATGAACGACTGCATGACCGTGGAGAGCACGTTCTTCGCCCGGACCAGGCCGCCGTAGAACAGGGCCAGTCCCGGCGTCATGAACATGACCAGGGCGGCAGAGGCGAGCAACCAGGCGGTATCACCGGCGTCGATCTTCGGCATGGGCCACCTCCCAGAAGAAAACCGTTCGCCGGTTTATAGAGGGCGAACGTTTCGCCCTCTTTGCGCCTGTGTTTCGGGCCCGTTAACTCTTGGGACTGTCAGGTGCCGGGTTGTTCCGGGGTTGTTTCTGTTCCCGGAGCTCCACCCGGCGGATCTTGCCCGAAATGGTCTTGGGCAGCTCGGAGACGAACTCGATCTCCCGCGGGTACTTGTAGGGCGCGGTGACCTTCTTCACGTGGTCCTGCAGCTCCTTCACGAGCTGGTCTGAGGGCTGGTGACCAGGAGCCAGCACGACGAAGGCTTTCACGATGCTGGTTCGCTCGGGATCCGGTTTGGCCACGACCGCCGATTCGGCCACCGCTGCGTGCTCGACGAGTGCGGACTCCACCTCGAAGGGGCCGATCCGATACGAGGCCGAGATGATCACGTCGTCCGCTCGACCGACGAACCACAGGTAGCCGTCCTCGTCGCGCATCCCGCGATCGCCGGTGTAGTACCAGTCGCCACGGAACACGGAGGTTGTGGCCTGTTCGTCCTTCCAGTACTCCTTCATCAGGCCCACCGGCCGGTCGGGCTTCGTCCGGATGGCGATGTGCCCCTCCTCGCCGGCTTCGAGACGGTTGCCGTCGTCGTCCACGATGTCGACGTCGAACGTCGGGGTGGGTTTGCCCATCGATCCCGGCTTGATCGGCATGCACGGGTAGTTGGCGACGATGTTCACGGTCTCGGTCTGCCCGTATCCGTCGTGGATGGTGGTCCCGGTCGTCGCCTTCCAGACCTTGATCACTTCCGGGTTCAGCGGCTCCCCGGCCGAGACGGAGTGGCGCACCCGAGACAGGTCGAACCTCGCCATGTCCAGAAGGACGAACGCTCGGAACAGGGTGGGCGGGGCGCAGAACGTCGTGACCCCGGACTGCTCCAGGATGCGCAGCCCCAGCTCGGGGTCGAACTTCCCTCGCTGGTCCCACAGGAAGATGGCCGCTCCCATCTTCCACTGGCCGAACAGCTTGCCCCGGGCAGCCTTGGCCCAGCCGGTGTCGGAGATCGTCCAGTGCAGATCCTCCGGCGTCAGGTCCTGCCAGAACCGGGCGGTGATCTCGTGTCCGGCCCCGCAGGAGGCGTGCGTGTGCAGGACCATCTTCGGGTAGGCGACTGTCCCGGAGGTGAAATAGATGAGCAGGGGATCGTCCTTCGATGTCGGTCGGCCGTCCGGCTCGGCGTCCGAGGCGTGCTCGAGGATGCCTCGATAGGTCATCCAGCTGTCCGAGGGCAGCTCCTCGTCGATCACGATCAGGTGCTTGAGCGTGGGACAGCGGTCCAGGACTTCCTCGACTCTTGCCGCACCCTCGGCGTCGGTAACCGCCACAGTGGCTTCGGACCGGTTCACCCGGTACTCGATGTCTCGTGGGGTGCACAGGATGTGGCCGGCATGGGAACGGTCCCGTGGCTGAACATGCCGAGCAGCACCTCGTACCACTCGGGGACCCTGGGGAGCATCACGAACGCGCGCTCCCCGGAGCCGATCCCCAGGCCGCCCAGGGCGTTGGCTACCCGGTTGGATGCACGCCACACGTCGGAGAACGAGAGCTCGCGCCGGTTCTCCCCGGTGGGGTCCACGGCCACCAGGGCGAGCTTGTCCGGCTCCCGCCTTGCCCACGCACCGACCACATCACGCGTGTAGTTGAAGTCCTCCGGAACCACCAGATGGAAGCGTCCATCTGACCCGGTCGAAAGCACGGGTCGGGGGGGCCGACATAGACTCGGGCATTGGAATGACCCAGATGCTCCAGCCCGATATCGAGGCGATGCCCCCGGCCGAGCGAGCGGCCCTCCAATTCGATCGGTTGGTCGGCTTGATTCGTCGGTTGCAGAAGAGCGAATCGCCCTACTGGCAGGACAAGCTGCGAGACGTCGATCCGGATGGGCTGCGCGGGATCGAGGACATCTCGCGCCTGCCGTTCACGGTCAAGGCGGAGCTCCGAGACACCTATCCCTTCGGGATGCTGGCCGTACCGCTCCAGGAGAGCATCCGGATCCATGCGTCGTCCGGCACCCAGGGGAAGCCAACGGTCGTGGCCTACACCGAAGCGGACATCGACCTGTTCGCAGAGGTCAACGCGAGATCCATCGCCTGCGCCGGCGGCAGACCCGACGACGTCCTGCACGTTGCCTATGGCTACGGACTGTTCACCGGCGGTCTTGGGCTTCACTACGGTGGCGAGCGCCTGGGGGCCACCGTCGTGCCCGCGTCGGGAGGAAACGCCGGCTTCCAGGTCCAGATGCTGGCCGATCTGGGAGCGGCCGGGCTGGCCTGCACCCCTTCGTTCGCCATGCTGCTGGCCGAGAGAGCCGCGGCCGACGATATGCTCGAGCAGATCCACCTCCGATACGGGGTTCACGGCGCCGAGCCCTGGTCCGAGTCTTTCCGCCGGAAGCTGGAGAATGCCTGGAGCGGCCAGTACGACGCCTGCGACATCTATGGGTTGTCGGAGGTCATCGGTCCCGGGGTGGCCATGGAGTGCCGGGAGGGGAAGGGCGCGCTCCATGTCTTCGACGACCACTTCTTTCCCGAGGTGATCGACCTCGACACGTTGGAGCCGGCCGCCGATGGCGTCTATGGCGAACTGGTCCTCACGACGCTGACCAAGGAGGCCCTGCCGGTCATCCGGTATCGAACCGGCGACGTGACGAGGTTCGTCGGCGAATCCTGTCCGTGTAGCCGGACCCACCGGAGGATCGCCCGGTTCACGGGCAGGGTCGACGACATGCTGGTCATCCGGGGGGTCAACGTCTTCCCCAGCGAGATCGAGGCTGCCGTACTGGACGATCCGGCGCTCGGCGGCCAGTACGCGATCGTCATCGACCGCACGGGAACGCTCCCGGAGCTGGAGGTGAGAGCGGAGGTGACTTCACCGGAGTTCATGCCGCGAAGGGAAGAGATCGCCGGCCGGCTGCGGGAGCGCCTTGCTCAGCGCCTTCGCCTTCGAGTACAGGCCATCGTGGGCGGCCCGGAGACCATTCCTCGGCAGGAGACCGGCAAGGCCAGGCGCGTGTTCGAGAGGACGGCCGACCAGGACCCGTTCCCCGGCCATGCCGGCCCGGGCTCATCTGAGACAGGGTAGGTGACGGAATGCGGCTCGGATTGGATGTATCTCAGCATCAGCTCGACTGGCCGGAGTTGCTGAGGCGGGTCCGGTTCGGCGAAGAGGCCGGCTTCGACGGTGCGTGGGTCTTCGACCATTTCAAGGCGCTGTACGGCGACCGCAGCGGCCCCTGCATGGAGGGGTGGACGCTGCTCGCCGCCCTGGCTGCGTCGACCGAGCGGATACGGCTCGGCGCGCTCGTCACCGGAATGACCTACCGGCATCCCTCCATCCTGGCCGCGGAGGCCGTGACCGTGGATCGGGTTTCGGGTGGGCGGCTCGAGCTGGCCGTCGGAGCCGCCTGGTTCGAGGGCGAACATCGCGAGCTGGGTATTCCGTTCCCTTCGACCCGCGAGCGCACCGAACGGCTGGAGGAAGGCGTTCAGGTCATGCAGCTCCTGATGACCCGGGACGGGGCCTCGTTCGAAGGGAAGCACTACCAGCTGCAGGGCGCGACCTACCATCCCCGCCCGGTCCAGCAGCCACACCCGCCGATCTGGATCGGCGCGGGCGGTGAGCGGCGTACCATCCCCATCGCTGCGCGGCGCGCCGACGTCTGGCACTCGTTCGGATCGGTCGAGACGCTCGGGCGGAAGACCGCGGTGCTCGAGCGGGCGGCCGAAGCGGCGGGACGAGATCCGGCCTCGATCGCCCGTGCCACTGATCTTTCGATCTCGGAGCCGTGGGAGGAGGTCCGGGAGCGGGCCGAGGCCCTGGCCAAGGCCGGCTTCTCCTACCTCGTGGTGAGCTGGCCATCCGAAGGCTGGGGACGCCTGGAGGAGTTCGTAGGGAAGGTCATGCCCGAGCTGTCGGCGTGACGTCGCTCCGCTGGCTCCGCCGAGGTCCCAAAAGCAGGCTTGACCTGGGAGGATAGCCGGCTCCCATCCTTTGCGTGGACGGCCGCGCGTCCTTATCCTTCAGGTGTCTTCCCCGCTGGGTGGTCTGGGGCCCACCGAAGAGCCGGGACGCTCCGGACCTCTAGGTGAAAGGAGCGCCTATGGCGATCTGGTCGCCACCGAGACCGAGTAGTACCGGCGCGAGTCCGGTCGATCGGTACTTCCACATCACCGAGCGAGGGTCAACCGTTCGGACCGAGTTGATCGCCGGGGCGGCCACCTGGCTGACCATGGCCTACATCCTCTTCGTCAACCCGCAGATCCTCGGCGCGGTCAAGGCCACCAGTGGCACTCCGAGCCAACTTCCGTTCGATCAGGTCCTGGCTGTGACTGCTTTGGTAGCCGGAGTGATCACGCTCGTGATGGGCCTGTACGCGAATTTCCCCTTCGCGCTGGCAGCAGGCCTCGGCCTGAACGGCTTCGTCGCGTTCACCCTCGTCGGGACGTTCCACCTCACCTGGCCCGAAGCCATGGGCGTCATCGTGATCGAGGGTCTGGCCATCACCTTCCTGGTCGTGACGGGTTTTCGGGAGGCTGTCCTCAACGCTATTCCCATGGACCTGAAGAGAGCGATCGGGGTGGGGATCGGTCTGTTCATCGCGTTCATCGGTCTCACCGTGAACAGCGGAGTGGTCGTCCACCCCGCATCGGGGCCGATCGTGACGCTGAACCCGGATCTGACGACGCTGCGGATCCTCACGTTCGTGATAGGGCTGGCGATCACGACTGCTCTGGTGGCCAGGCGAGTCAGGGGATCGTTGCTGTTCGGCATCGTCCTCACGACCCTCATCGCCATCATCATCAACCAGGGCTTTGGCCACGGGAAGGTCTGGGCCAATGGGATCGCGATCGTCCCCGCCTTGAGCGATGTGGTCTCGCGTCCTCACTTCGACCTGGTGGGGAAGTTCTCATTCAACCTGTTCCACATCGGAGTCTGGACAGGCCTCGCCCTCATCATCTCGGTGATGCTCTCGGACTTCTTCGACACGATGGGGACGGTCATTGGGATCAGTGAGCAGGGAGGCCTGCTGGACAAGGACGGGAAGCTCCCGGGAATGAACAGGGTGCTGCTGGTGGACTCGCTGGCGGCGGCTGCCGGTGGCGCGGCTTCCGCTTCGTCGAACACGACCTATATCGAAAGCGCCGCTGGCGTGGCCGAGGGAGGACGGACGGGGCTCGTCGCTGTGGTAGTCGGTGTCCTCTTCCTGCTCGCGACGTTCCTGTCGCGGCTGGCGGGGGTCATTCCTCCGGAGGCGACCGCTCCGGTCCTCATCATCGTGGGCTACTACATGATGACGATCGTCAAGGACATCAACTGGGGCGACCCGGCTATCGGAATCGCGGCGCTCCTGACGATCGTCATGCAGCCGTTCACGTTCAGCATCACGAACGGCGTGGGCGCCGGCTTCATCGCGTACACGGTGATCAAGCTCCTGCAAGGGAAGTGGAGGGAAGTCCACCCACTGATGCTCGTGGTCTCGGCCATCTTTGGGTGGTACTTCTGGCACGGACTGATCGCGTAGGGCGACTCGGCCTTCGATCGAAGGGGGCGTCTTCGGACGCCCCCTTCTGTTCATTTGTCGTTGAAGGGCGACGGCCCCCGCCTATCGCGCTGGCCTCACTGCTGGTCGAGCTCGACCCTGGTGACGACCTTGCGAGCGCCATGGCCGAACGCTGCCCGCTGAACCCGCTCGAGAAGCGCCAGGATGTCCTCGAGCTCGCCCTGGACTGTCGTCCCGAGCGGCCCTACCTCCACGTCGAGCCCGGAGCTCCTCGCCTCCTCGAGAGCCGCGGCTACATACGGCTCCAGCCGTTCGGCGACGAACGGATAGATGCTGAACTCGGCGAACGCCACGCCTAGTCTCCTCGGAAGCGCTTCGCCTCCGGCGAATCGCTTCGCGAGCCAGGGGGTCCGCAGCTGTCGTTCGCTTCGCTCACTGGCTGCTCCCCCCGTGGACCCCCGTCAGGCTCGAGAGGAGATCAGGATGCGGTTCATCCTCCGAAGCTGACGGATCTCCGCCATCCGGACGAGGAACCAGGTCATCGCCACGGCGGCCAGTCCCCACAGTCGCCACTCGGGCGCCTCCATCCGCGAGGAGATGCCCTTTGACCACTGGTCGGACAGTTTCTTCGCCTGGCCGGGCAGTTTCTTCGCCTGGCCGGGCAACTTCCTCGCTGCGGCTTGGGCCCGCTCGGCCGCCGAACGCTTCCGCCTGCGAGCCCGGCGGGCCAGCGCCACCGCAGCCCCGGTGCCTCCAGCCGCGGTGAGCCCGGTGAGGAGCGCGGTGCGTTGGCCGTTCCGCTTCTCGGTGTTCATGTATTCGGTCGAATCCCTCATTGCCCGCCTCCTTTGCGTCGGGGTTGTTTTCTCAGTCCTTCCCAGTATGGCCCGACCTCACCCGTCCAAACCGCTTCTCGCGGAGGCATGGACCGGCCTTGCCGGATCAGACAGGGTGGAGAACCAGCAGGTATCCCGCCATACGCCTCTTCCTGGCCTCCCCGAGTGATCACGGCCCCAGACCCCGACCCCCACGGGGTAGTTTCCTCCCCATCCGTGGACCCGCACAGGCATGCCGACGTGGAGTCATCGAATGCCGGAGGCACCCGACGCCGCCGGGCTCTGGTGGCGGGCCTTCTGTGCTTGGTGGCGTTCGCCCTGCTGACCTGGAACGCAGTGGGGGAGATCGGCCTGGCCCGCGTGGATCCCGACGTTCAGGACCTCGTCGTACGGCACAGGGTGGGATGGCTGACCGATGCCTTTCGAGCTTTGACCTGGCTCGGCTCGACGACGGTTCTGGCCTTGGTCCTGGTCGCGGTGGGAGCCTTCCTGCTGATCACTCGACGAGACGTAGTGGGGGCGATCCTGCCCGCGACCGCTCTGGCGGTCACCATCGTGGCCAAGAACGAGGCAAAGATGCTCATCGGGCGCCCCCGACCCTCGCCGGAATGGGCCATCGGATCGAACACGGGATTCGCCTTTCCCTCCGGCCACGCCGCCGACTCCCTGGCGGCCTACGCCATGCTCGTCCTGATCCTGTCGACTGGTCGAAGCCTCCACGCACGGTGGGCCATCAGGTTCGCCGCCGCAGGAGTGGTCCTGGTGGTGGGTGCTTCCCGCGTGTACCTGGGCGCACACTGGTTCACCGACGTGCTCGGCGGGTGGGCGCTGGCCGGCGCGATCGTGGCCATTCTCACTTGGGCCTTTCCCCGCAAGACGCCTCGGCTGGATCCCTCGCTCAAGCCTCCAGGGGGACCAGCTCGAACCTGACGGTGTCCACCAGACCGCGGTCGGTGATCTTGAGCTCAGGAATGACCGAGAGGGCCATGAAGGACATCGTCATGAACGGGGCGGCGATCCTCGCTCCGAGGTCGCGGGAGGCTGCTTCCATCCGTTCGACCGCGGCGGCCACCTCCTCGGCCGACCGATCGGACATCAGGCCGCCGATGGGGCAGGGAACCTCCGCCAGTACCCGCCCGCCTGCCACTGCCACTTGGCCGCCCCCGATCTCCGCCAGCCGGTTCACCGCGCTCGCCATGTCCGTGTCATCCACCCCCACGACCACCACGTTGTGGGCGTCGTGGGCATGGGTCGAAGCCAGAGCGCCCCGCTGCAGCCCGAACCCGGACACGAAGCCCAATCCGATCCGGCCCGTTTGCCTGTGTCGTTCGATCACCGAGATCTTGGCCAGGTCCCGCCCAGGGTCCGCCAGCGCCTGCCCATCGCGCCGCGCGGGCTCCGCGACCAGCGCGCGAGTCACGATCTGGCCAGCGTCGACGCCGATCACCCGGACCGGGCCGCCTGCCCGGATGACGAAGTCCTCGGCGGTGAGGATAGGAACGCGGACGCTCCCGCGCATCCAGTCAGGGGCGGTGACCTTGGGGATGTCGACGGCGCGTCCCCCTTCGGCAACCAGGCGTCCGCGCTTCCACACGGCCTTCGGCTGGAAGCGCTCCATGTCCGGGACGGCCACGACGTCGGCCACATATCCGGGAGCCACGGCGCCGTGTTCGTGCAAGCGGTGGTACCGGGCGGCGAAGAGCGTCCCCATCACAACGGCGTGGTACGGCGGGCATCCCAGGGCGACGGCCTTGCGCATCACGTCGTTGATGTGGCCTTCCCGGAGGAGCTGGTCCGGCTCACGATCGTCGGTGCACAGGAGGCAGTTGCCCGGACCGAACTGCTTGATCAGCGGAAGGAGCCCCTCGAGATTCCGAGCCGCAGACCCTTCGCGGACCATGATCCACATGCCCAGCCGGCGCTTCTCCAGGGCTTCCTCGTAGGTCGTGCACTCGTGGTCGCTCCGTATCCCCGCGGCCAGGTAGGCGTTCAGTTCCTTTCCCGCCAGCCCCGGGGCGTGTCCATCCAGGTGCAGCTTGCCGGCCCTTCGGGCGGCCTCCACCTTGGCCAGCGAGGCCGGGTCACCCGCGGCCACCTCGGGGAAGTTCATCATCTCGGCGACGCCGATGGCCCTGGGTTCCTCTGCCAGGAAGGCGGCGATGTCCTGGGCCCCCACGGTGGCGCCGTTCGATTCGAACGGACTGGCCGGCACACACGATGACACCATCACGTAGAGGTCCAGAGGGACCCGGTCCGCCGCCGCCAGCAGGGCCCTCACGCCATCCAGGCCGAACACGTTGGCGATCTCGTGGGGGTCGATGACGACCGTGGTGGTGCCCCAGGGCAGTACGGCCCTGGCGAACTGGTCGACCATCAGCTTGGTCGACTCGATGTGCATGTGGCCGTCGATGAAGCCGGGCAGCAGGATGAGCCCGGCCGCGTCGAACGTCACGTCGCCCTCGTAGCCTGGACCGACACCCGCGACGTGCTCTCCGGCGATGGCCACATCGGCCTCGAGGAGCTCGCCGGTGAACACCGAGAGGACCCGGCCGCCCTTGATCACCAGGTCGGCCGGCTGGTCACCCCGAGCTACGGCCAGCCTCTGGGCCAGGTCCTCCGTGCCCTGTCCGCTCCTCACCCTGCCTGGCGCGCCTCCTCGGACATACCCTTGGCCTTCGTCACGGCGGCGAAGGCATCGAGGCGCCCCTCGCCCCAGACGTTGTTGTTACCGGGGGTGCCGCCGCAGCTGAGGTCTGAGACATCGATCGCGGTCTGGTCGATGATGCTCCGCGTGCCGGAGATGTTGCGGCGGAAGGCAGGCGCTCCCGCCCAGATCAACGCCACCGTGCCCGTGACGTGAGCCGTTGCCATCGAGGTCCCACTGAACACGCTGTAGCTGTTGGGCGGCACGCTGCTGCGTATGGACACCCCCGGGGCGGCGGCGTTCGGCTTGATGATGCCGCCGAGCGGCGAAGGTCCCCGGGCCGAGAACGAGGCGATGTTGTTCGACATGTCGAAGGCGCCCACGCCGTAGCTTTCCGGGTAGCTGGCCGGAGCGCCGACCGTGCCGCACCCCGGGCCGCCGGCCCCCACCGAGAACACCGGGAAGATCCCCGACGCGACCCAGGCCTGCACCGTCGCCTGATAGAACGTGTCGGAACCGTTCCCGGTGCCCCAGGAGTTGTTGATCACGTCCGGGCGAAGGTCCGGCCGGGCATTCTGGTCGTTCAGGTCCCTCGGGGCCAGCATCCACTGGCCCGACATCAGCAGGGCGGAGCTGGAGCAGCTGTTCTCCTCGCACCCCTTGGCGGCGATCCAGTACGCCCGAGGCGCCACCCCGATCTGGTTCGAGCCCCGATCGTCCCCCACGACTATCCCCATGACATGGGTTCCGTGGCTGACGTTGTCGCACGGCGTCTTTCCGTCGGGGGCGCAGATGTGGGACGGGTCGTACCAGTTGTAGTTGTGGTTCACCGAGAGACACATGAACGGGCAGCTCAACCCCCGGTACTGCTTGATGAGGGCGGGGTGATTCCACTGCGCCCCCGTGTCGATGGTGGCCACCGTGATTCCCTGGCCCCGGTCGTTGTACTGGGACCACACCTCGGGGGCTCGGATGCGCTGGATGTTCCACTCGATGGTCGAGATGTTCGCGGTCCCTCCGGGCGTCTCCACCCTCGCGGACCAGTCGGGAACGACCCGGGCCACCTCCGACCGAGCGGCCACGGCCTCGAGCGTCGCTGCCCCGGACTTGATGAGGATGGCGTTGACGATCCAGAACGACTTGAAGGAGGCCTTCCGCTCGCGCAGCAGGGCTCGCAGCCCACTCTGGCTGGAGTCGGCCACCGACTGTAGGCGGTTCACCACGAACCAGCCCCGGGCCGTCCAGCCCTGGATCGAGCCGGCCCCGGACAGGTCGGCCTTCTGGCGCAAGATGGCCCAGTACGAGGCGGTCCCACCGCTCTCCACCGCTCGCAGAACCCGACGATCCGCCTTGCGAAGTCCTGGTGCGGACACCG
>DASXTW010000211.1:0-16948 GCA_036505215.1 Actinomycetota bacterium
GAGCTGCTTCGGCGTGAGGAGCTCGGGCAGACCATAAGCGAGCGAGTACCCCTGGCGGACCCCATAGTCGTCCACAGGCCACACGTCCAACCGGCGGAGCTGGAAGATCAGGAACATCTCGGCGGTCCACCGCCCGATGCCCCGAACCACGGAGAGCCGCGTCACGATGTCGTCGTCGGACAGCCTGCCGATGCGCTCGAGCGGGACCGTGCCGTCGGCCACCTTCGCAGCAAGATCCCGTATCGAGGCAGCCTTGCTCCCGGAGAGACCTGCCTCTCGAAGCCGTTCCTCCGGTAGCGACAGCACAGCCTGAGGAGATAGATCACCGTCGAGCAGCGCCACGAACCGCCGATGGATGGCCGCTGCGGCAGCACCGGCCAGTTGCTGATACAGGATGCTCTCGGCCAGAGCTGAGAAGTGATCGGTAGTCGGTCTGGGCAGGCGAAAGCGCCCTATCCGCTCCATGAGCTCGGCCATCACCGGGTCGCGCCGCGCGACTTCGGCGGCCGCCGTCGTCAAGCTCGTCTTCGGCACGTCGTACAGACTAGCGGGCGGGCTGGACAGCACCGTCTTTGGGAGCCCTCGGAAGCTTCGCTTTTACCCAGTCACAGTGAACGCCGTGTGCATCCCCTGCTCGTAGTGCCCTCCGTCCTGGGGGCGGTTGCAGAGCAATACGTACTTCCCCGCGGCCAGGGTCACCGTGAGGGAAGTCGAGGCGTTGACCGCAATGTCCTCCTTTTCGTCGATGGCCTCGATCCCCGCGCCCTCCTCGTCCACGATCGTCACGCCGTTCTCCTCGGTGGTCGGGAGCTGATCGGGGGCCAGGTCGGTCTTGAAGACCACGAACTCGTGGACTGAGGGCCCGTTGTTCTTGATGTCGAATGTGACCTCCCCGCTTTTCGCCGTGCTCGACCCAAGCTCGATCTTGAAGTTGGTCAGGGTCGCCTTTATGCCTCCGCCGCCTCCGCAGGCGGCTGCCCCCAGTGCCAGCGCGGCGACAGCCATCATCGACAGAACCCGGATCCTTGCGTGTCGCATCCGGCCTCCTCTCCTCGAGCGGCCGCCCGGGACGGGTAGCCCTCTTCTCAGCGTCCGAAGGCTACGGGCGGAGTTGGCAGGGGTGGGAATTCGTGAAGCCGCCGTCATCAGACCGTCACGGCGCGTTCACATTCCCCTCTCGGGTACGTGACAGTTTCGTCATCGAGTAGTCCTACGGGTGAGGCTTTCCCTAAGATTCGTTTGGAATGCCCAGAGTTCTGGTGGTCGACGACGAACCTCGGATCGTCAGCTTCATCTCTCGGGCGCTCTCCGCGGAGGGACTCGGGGTGGACAGCGCGCATGACGGGATTCGGGGGCTGGAGCTCGCCCGGAGCCGCAGGTACGAGCTCGTGGTCCTGGATCTGCTCCTTCCGGGACTGGACGGCATCTCCGTCCTCCAGGCCATCCTCGATTCCCGACCCGAGCAGCGGGTCCTCATCCTCTCGGCCCTGTCGGACGTTGACTCGAAGGTTCGATGCTTGGAGCTCGGAGCGGCCGACTACCTTCCCAAGCCGTTCGCCCTCGCCGAGCTGTTGGCCAGGGTGAGGGCCCGGCTTCGGCAGCCCGAGGCGCCTGCTGCGCCACGTTTGCTGACCTCTGGTCGGGTGACCCTGGACCTCCTTCGCCGGATGGCCGACGCTGGGTCGGGGGCAGTGAGCCTGTCCGAGCGCGAGTTCCTGCTCTTCCAGTACCTGATGCGGAAGGCGGGCGAGGTGTGTACCAGGGACGAGCTGCTGGCAGACGTGTGGGGCTACTCGTTCGATCCGGGGAGCAACGTGGTGGACGTGTACGTGGGGCGGCTCCGGTCGAAGCTCGGTGCGGAGCTCATCGAAACGGTGCGAAATGTTGGGTATCGGTTCGACGGTTCGTAAGCACTGGTTGGAGGTGGGCTGGGCGGTGTTCGCCGCGGCGAACGTCGCAGTCATCCTCGTGCTGACGCGGTGGGAGACCACCCCATTCCACTTCGTCTGGGTCAGCCTGACCATCGTGTATGGCCTCCGCGTGTGGAGCACCCGAACTACGATCGCAGTCCTCTCGACGGTGATGCTCGTGACCGGCGCGGCGCTGGTCTGGTCGGTGGCGAGGAGCCACCAGGGCATCGATGAGTTGGCGGAGGTCCCGCTTATGGCGGCCATGTTCGTGGCCATGGTGTGGCACGCCACTCGGCGACAGGCCGCAACCGAGGAGGTGCAGAGGCTGGCCGATGCCGAGCACCGGATGCTCGAGCGCCATCAGGAGTTCATTCGCGATGCTTCGCACGAGCTTCGAACCCCCATCACGGTGGCCCGAGGTCATGCCGAGCTGATCCGGGCCGGATCCGAGGGAAGCCAGGCAGCGGATGACGCCGAAGTCGTGCTGGACGAGCTGGGCCGCCTGGCCCGAATCTCCGAGCGCCTGCTGATACTCGCTGCGGCGGAGTACCCGGATTTTTTGCATCGCGAACCCGTGGACGTGGAGGAGCTCATAGAGGAGAGCGGGCGCAGGTGGAGCGTTACCGCGGCCCGCCGGTGGGAAGTCAGGGTCGAGGCGCCCGGCATGGTGAATGCGGATCGCGAGCGGATCCGCTTCGCCCTGGATGCGCTCGTGGAGAACGCCGTGAAGTTCACAGGGGAGGGGGACCGCGTGGTCATCGTCGGCCGCGCTGACGACGGCGAGGTGATCCTGGAGGTATCGGACGGGGGCACGGGGATTCCCGCCGATGAGCAGGACCGGATCTTCGACCGATTCGCCAGGGTTGACGATGGCCGTGCTCGCGGGTCCGGAGGGACGGGGCTCGGCCTGGCCATCGTGAAGGCGATCGCGGAGGCCCACGGCGGCTCGGTCTCGGTCCAGAGCTCGCCCGGGAGCGGGTCGAGCTTCCTGATGCGGATCCCGGGGTTCGTCGCGGGGTACACTGTTGACGTGGACCTCACGCGGACGCACACGGTCGGTGTAGCCGAGCCGGACGATACGGCTCCGGCGCAGCGTTTCGCGTAGGCTCCGGTCCGTCGTCCGGCCAGACCCACGACTTTCTCGTTCCGCATGACCCGAGGACGCCAACCATGAGCAAGCACGGCACATCCGATAGGACCGGATCGGCCCAATCGCCGGAAGACCCCAGAGCGATGCCGCCGGCGTACGACGCCCAGGCAACGGAGGCCAAATGGTACACGGAGTGGATGCGGCGGGGTTATTTCGTGGCACATGCCGATTCGGGCAAGGATCCCTTCTGCATCGTCTTGCCGCCTCCGAACATCACCGGGCGGCTGCATGTGGGCCACGCCCTGAACACCACGCTCCCGGACATCGTCGTCAGGCGGCGGCGGATGCAGGGCTACGAGACGCTGTTCCTGCCCGGCACGGACCACGCGGGGATCGCCACGCAGGTCGTCGTGCAGCGAGAGCTGGCCCAGCAGCGCATCGACCCCAAGGACCTCGGGCGGGAGGCGTTCGTCCGACGCGTGTGGCAGTGGAAGGAGCAATTCGGGGGCGAGATCGTCGAGCAGATCAAGAAGATGGGGCAGTCGCTCGACTGGAGCCGTCTGCGCTTCACCATGGACGAAGGTCTGGCCCGGGCGGTCCGCGTTGCCTTCGTCCGCATGTACGAGGACGGGCTCATCTATCGGGGCGAGCGGATCATCAACTGGTGCCCTCGAGACACCACGGCGCTTTCGGACTCCGAGATCGAGCACGAAGAGGTCGAAGGGGAGCTCGTTACCTTCCGGTACGACCTGTCAGACGGGAGTGGCCACGTCGACGTGGCCACCACGCGGATCGAGACGATGCTGGGCGATACAGGCGTCGCCGTCCATCCGGACGACGACCGATACCGGGCGCTGGTCGGCAAGACCGTGCGGCACCCGCTCACCGGAAAAGACCTCCCGATCCTGGCGGATGAGGCGGTCGACCCGTCCTTCGGCACGGGCGCGATCAAGGTCACGCCCGCGCACGACCCCACCGACTTCGAGATCGGGCAGCGACATGGCCTACCGGCCCTGAACATCCTCACTCCCGACGCCCACATCTCCGATGCGGCGCCGGAAGAGTTCCGAGGCCTGGATCGGTATGAGGCAAGGACCAGGGTGCTGGAGCGCCTCCGGGAGCTCGGGAAGATCGTGAAGATCGAGCGGCCCTACGTTCACTCGGTGGGGCATTGCTACCGGTGCCACACCGAGATCGAGCCGTGGCTCTCGGGGGAGCAATGGTTCGTGGCCGTCGACCGCCTGAAGGGGCCGGCCAAGCAGGCCGCCCTCGATGGGAGGATCAAGTTCTTCCCGGAGCGATGGCTCCATCCATACGTCCAGTGGATGGACGGCCTGCGGGACTGGAACATCTCCCGTCAGCTTTGGTGGGGCCACCGAATTCCTGTGTGGTACTGCGCGAATGGGCACCAGTTCGCCGCGCTGGAGGATCCCGACGCCTGCATGGAGTGCGGCTCGACGGATTTCGAACAGGACCCCGACGTACTGGACACGTGGTTCAGCTCACAGCTCTGGCCGTTCTCGACTCTCGGCTGGCCCGAGCGGACAGAGGATCTCGAGTTCTTCTACCCGACCAGCGTGCTGATCACCGGGTACGAGATCCTGTATCTGTGGGTGGCTCGGATGATCATGAGCGGCCTGTACCTGATGGGTGACGTTCCCTTCCGTCATGTGGTCATCCACGGGCTGGTCCGCGATCCCCAGGGCAGGAAGATGTCGAAATCGCTGGGCAACGTGATCGACCCCCTCGATGTGATCAAGACTCACGGGGCCGACGCGTTGCGGTTCGCCCTGGCCCGGCAGGCCGGAGGCGCTCAGGACATCCCGCTCAGCCAGGAGTACATCGAGGCCGCTCGGCGGTTCGCCAACAAGATCTGGAACGCCAGCCGGCTGGTCCTTTCGTCGTGGGGTGGTTCAGGCTTCCCAGAGCTGCCCCGGGAGGAGCGGTGGACCCTTCCCGACCGGTGGCTCCTGTCGCGGCATCAGGCCTGCTTGGAAGAGGCCGACGCGTCCCTGGAGGAGTACCGGTTCTCCGAGGCCGCCCAGACGCTGTACCGATTCTTCTGGTCCGAGCTCTGTGACTGGGGCCTGGAGGCGGCCAAGCCCAGACTGTATGACGGCACGCCCGAGGAGCGAGAGGCAGCAGCGAGCGTGTTGGCGTGGGTCCTGGAGCGGAGCCTGCGGATGCTGCATCCGTTCATGCCCTTCGTTACAGAGGAGACGTGGCAACGCTTCGGGGCAGGGGAGTCCGTCATGATCGCGCCATGGCCCGAGGCTCATGCGGAGCACAGGGACGGGGATGCTGAGAAACGGTTCGGTTTCACCGAGGACGTTGTGTCTGAGATTCGTCGGTTCCGCAAGGCGCACGGCCTGAAGGACTCGATGGCTCTGGAGGTGCGAATGTTCCCCACCGAAGAGCAGCGAGGCATCATCAACGCCGCGAAGCAGGAGATCGAGCGGTTGGCGAATCTGTCCACCTTGGACCTCCTGCAGGCTCCTGGCGACCCGGCAGGTTGCGCGCGGCTGGTCGCCGACGGAGCCCAACTCCTGGTGCCATTGGCCGGAGTGCTCGATCCGGACGTGGAACGGGCCCGCCTTTCCAAGAGGATCTCCGCGATCGAGGCCGACGCCGCGAGGATCGAGGCCAAGCTCGCCAACGACGCCTTCATACGAAGGGCCCCCATTGACATCGTGGAGAAAGAGCGTGGCAGGCTCGCCTCGCTCAAAGACGAGACGGCCGGGCTTTCCGCTCAGCTGGACGAATTGGGCTAGGGCCAGGCCTGGGGCGTCTTTCGTGAACTACGCAGAGGCCATTCGCGATCTCGACTCGAGGCAGTCGGAGTCGATGCCGAACCCGAGCCTGGACCGCATCCGGGCAATCGCCGACCTGATGGCCGACCCACAGCTCACCTACCCCTCCATCCACGTCACGGGCACGAACGGAAAGACGACAAGCGCTCGTGTGGTCACAGCCCTGGCGTGCGCGCACGGCCTGACCACCGGGACCTTCATCTCACCGCACGTGACCGCGGTGACCGAGCGCATCTCATTATGCGACGAGCCGATTGCCGAGGATGAATTCGCGGAGGTGTACGGGCACCTCCTGCCTTTCCTGGAACACGTCGACGGGCTGGGCCGGGGAGTGACCTATTTCGAGACGCTGGCGGCTCTGGCCTATCTGTGGTTCTCCGACAAACCGGTGGAGTTGGGGGTCTTCGAGGTCGGCATGGGTGGGACGTGGGACGCCACGAACCTGATTCGAAGCGACGTGGCGGTGATCTGTCCGATCGGGTTGGACCACGTCAAGCAGCTCGGCCCGACGATTGAGGACATCGCGGAGGAGAAGGCAGGGATCATCAAGGAAGGACGAGTCGCGGTGGTCCGGGAGCAGCGCCCGGGCCCGCTGGCGGTGATCGAGCGCCGATGCAAGGAGGTAGACGCCTCGATGTTGCTGGAGGGGAGGGATTTCGCTCTCGCCTCACGGACTCCGGCCGTAGGCGGTCAGACCGTCTCCATCCGGGGCCTGCACACGTCATACGAGGAGTCGTTCCTGTCCCTGTTCGGGGAACAGGCGGCGCGGAACTCGGCGGCGTCAGTCGCGGCGTGCGAGGCCTTGCTGGGGAAGTCGCTGAGCGAGGACGCGGTGAAGGAAGCGCTCGGGAACGTCACCTCGCCGGGCCGCATCGAGGTGGTGGGCCGAAGGCCGCTGGCAGTTCTGGACGGCGCGCACAACCCAGACGCCGCGGAAGCCCTGGCCGCCACACTGCAGGAGTCGTTTCAGTGGGATCGCCTCCATCTGGTGATGGCCATGTTCGGTGACAAGGATGTGGAGACCGTCGCCGGGCTGATCGCGCCACTCGCGGACCGGGCCTACGTGACGGTGAACTCGAGCCCGCGATCGGCCCCGGTCGAACGGGTGGCCAACGCTCTGCGAGAATCCGGCATCGCAGACCCGGAAGAGTTCGCCTCGGTCCAGGAGGCCGTGGCCGCAGCCAGGGATGCTGCTGGACGTAAAGACCTCATCCTGATGACGGGCTCTTTCTATACTGTCGCGGACGCCCGCCCGTTGTTCGTGGCCGCCTGATCGCCTCGTCGACGAAGAGAAAGATCTGGGGACACTGCTGCATGGCCGAGGAATCGACGCTGCTCATCATCAAGCCGGACGCAGTCAGGCGCGGACTGGTTGGAGAGATCCTCTCTCGCATCGAGCGCAAGGGCCTGCGGATCGAGGAGATGAAGACGATGCGGATCGATCGGGGACTCGCCGAGCGGCACTACGCCGAGCATGCGGAGAAGCCGTTCTTCGGCGAATTGGTCGACTTCATCACCTCGGGCGAGGTCATCGTGGCGAAGGTGACCGGGCGGGAAGCCATCTCCGTCCTTCGCGGCCTGATGGGCGCGACCGATCCGGCCGATGCCGCCCAGGGGACGATTCGGGGAGATTTCGGCATCGAGATCACGCAGAACCTGGTGCACGGCAGCGACTCGCCGGAGTCCGCCGCCCGGGAGCTGGCCCTGTTCTTCCCCGACTGATGGGGGTCCAGGGGGGTTAAGGCAACCGGAACGTGGCGAACATGGCCCCGGCGATCGTCAGGTCCGCTCCGTATCGCTCCCGCTCGGCGGTGTACGTGAGGACGAAGGCCCGTCCATTCTGCACCGTCCACACCTGTTTCCACTCCAGGCGGAAGGCGCCCTGCTCGCCCCGGTAGTGCACGTGATGCGCGGGTGAGCCGGCCAGGGTGGTTGAGCCCTCGTCCAGCAGATCGAATCCGGTGATGAGTTTGGGCGCCTGATCGAGTGACAGCTTGGTGTACTGATCGAGCGTGACCTTGTCGGGCAGCATCTGGACGAGGACGTTCACGTTTTCCCGGAAGTCGTCCGAAGCGCTCTCCTGGGGGGACAGGAAGGCCACGGCGCTACCCGCGGCGCCCTCCTGCTTGTCCCACTCCTTCGGGTAGCCGATGGTGAAGTCGTACTTGGCGTCTGTATAGGTCTCGAAGCCTGCTGTCGATGCACTCGAGGGCTGAGATGCGCCCGGGCCCGCGCCTCGCGGGGTGCTCTTGCCGCCACAACCGGCGGCGATCAGGGAGAGAACGATCACCGAAAAGAGCGGCCTGCGCATCGAGGGAGACCTCAGTCCTCGAACCGGCGAAGGGCGACGACAGCGTTGTGGCCGCCGAAACCGAACGCGTTGGACAACGCCAGTCGTACTTCGCCCTGGCGAGCCTGATTCGGCACGTAGTCAAGATCGCATTCCTCATCGGGCGTCTCGTAGTTGATCGTCGGAGGCATCAGCCCTGTGTGGACGGCAAGGGCGGCTACGCCGGCTTCGACCGCTCCCGCCGCACCCAGCATGTGCCCCGTCATCGACTTGGTCGAGGAGACCGCCGTCCGATAGGCGTGATCGCCCAGGGTCTTCTTGATGGCCCGCGTCTCAGCCGCATCGTTCAGCTGCGTGGACGTGCCATGCGCGTTGATGTACTCGACGCCGTCGGGGGACTCGCCGGCCTCCTCCAGGGCGGCCTGGAGGGCCTGGATGGCGCCGAGCCCCTCCGGCTCGGGCGCGGTGATGTGGTGCGCGTCGGCCGAAGCCCCATAGCCGCACACCTCGGCATAGATCCGGGCGCCTCGGGAAAGGGCTCGGCCCGCCTCTTCCAGCACCACGGCTCCCGCGCCCTCCGAAAGGACGAATCCGTCGCGGTTCTTGTCGAAGGGCCGGCTGGCCTTCGCCGGGTCCGGGTTCCTCGTCAGAGCCTGCATCTGGGCGAATCCAGCCACCGTCAGGGGGAGGATGCTGGCCTCGGTCCCACCAGCGATGCACACGTCGGCCAGCCCGTACTTGATCAGCCGGAACGCCTCGCCCACCGCGTGTGAGCCCGCCGCGCATGCCGTGGTGATGCAGGCGTTGGGGCCTGTGAAGCCGAAGGCCATCGCCACGTGCCCCGCGGCGGCGTTGGGCATCAGCATCGGCACCATGAAGGGGCTGACCCGATCGGGCCCCTTCTCCAGTAACACGAGGTGCTGCTTGAGGAGGCTGTCCAGCCCACCGATGCCCGTCGAGAACATCACGCCGGTCCTGGCCCGGTCGACCGACGGCTCTCCCGCGTCGGTCCAGGCCAGCTTGGCCGCCCCGATGGCGAAGTGGACTGCCCGGTCGGTCCGCTTGACCTCTTTCGGAGTCATCCAATCCTCTGGAGCGAAGCCATGGACCTCGCCCGCGATCTGCACCGGCAGCCCGGATGGATCGAACCGCTGGATCCGATCGATCCCGGATCGTCCGGCCGTCAGCGCTTCCCAGAACGCGTCGATGCCGACACCGACGGGAGTGACCGGCCCGAACCCGGTGACGACGACCCGGTTCACTTAGGCGGCCACCCCGAGCTTCGCTGCGACGAGCTGGATGGCCTGCCCGACGGTCCTGACGCCCTCCATCTCCTCCTCGGGGATGGTCACGCCGAATTCCTCCTCCAGAGCAAGGACGGCCTCGACCAGGTCGAGCGAGTCGGCGTCCAGATCCTCCTGGAACCGAGCGCTCGGAGTCACCTGGTCTTCGGGCACCGACAGGTTGTCCGCGAGGATCTTGCAGACCTTCTGTTCGAGCTCCGCCATCTCCATATGCTCGTCTCCCCCTTCCATGTCGGGCTTCACGCCCGCTCGCTCGATTGAATCTAGCCTCTCAGGCCGTGAGGCCACCGTCGACCGCGATGGTTGCCCCGTTCACATAGCTGGCTTCCGGTCCGGCAAGAAACGCGATCACGGCCGCCACCTCGTCGGGCGTGGCGAATCGTCCCGCGGGGGTCATCTCCACGTAGCGCTGGCGGATCTCTTCGCTCTGGGGCTCGGTCATTCGCGTGGCCACGAATCCGGGACACACGGCATTCACGGTGATACCGCGTCCCCCCACCTCGCGGGCCAGCGACTTCGTCATCCCGACGAGCCCGGCTTTCGAGGCCGAATATGCGGCCTGGCCGGCGTTGCCCCGAAGGGCGGCTGCAGACGCCACGTTGACGATTCTTCCCCACCTGGCCTTGAGCATGGCGGCCAGGGCCCGGCGACTGCACAGGAACGCACCACGGAGGTTGGTGTCCAGCGTGGCGTCCCAGTTCTCGGTGCTGTACCTCACCGCCAGGCCATCCCTGGTGAATCCGGCGTTGTTGACCAACACGCGAACCGGCCCGAGCTCCCGCTCGACCCGCTTGAAGGCTTCGTCGACGGAGCCCTCGTCGCGCACGTCGATGGAAACAGCAAGGGACCGAACGCCTTCCGCGGTCGCCTTGGCCACGGCCTCCTCGGCCCCTTCGGGATCCGAGCGATAGCCCACGGCGACCGCCAGACCGGCCCGGGCTAGCGCGAGACACGAGGCATGGCCTATCCCGCGCGATGCCCCCGTAACCAGGGCGATGGTGGCCTCGGCCTCAGGCACCCACTCGCTCCCGCGAACGCTCATCCGAAGCCGGCGGCGGGATGGTCCACTTGATCACGTTCGCGCCCCACGCCATCCCCGCTCCGAAGGCCGCCGTCAAGACGACGGCTCCCGCCTCCAGCAGACCTCGGCCCCACGCGCGATCCAGGGCGATGGGGATGGAGGCGGCCGACGTGTTCCCGATGTTGGCGATGTCGATCAGCACCCTCTCCGGGTCGAGGCCCAGGCGCCGACCCAATGCGGCGAGGATCCTCGCGTTCGCCTGATGGCCGATGGCCATCTTCACGTCGTCAGATGAGAGCCCGGCCTTGTCCAGGACCTGGCGGCATGCGTCCGCCATGGCCGTGACGGCCTGCTTGAACACGGCCTGGCCGTCCAGCATGCGCAGGAAATTGCGCCGCTGCTCCAGCGTCTCTGAAGTGATCGGCTCACCGGACCCGCCTGCAGGGACCGTCAGCAACTCTGCCTGGCCACCGTCCAGGGCGAGCAGCGAATCGATCACCCCCGGCTCGTCGCTGGCCTCGAGCAGCGCCGCCCCGGCTCCGTCCCCGAACAACACGCAGGTGGTGCGATCGGTCATGTCCAGGACGCGAGACAGGACCTCGGCTCCCACCAGCATGATCCGGTCGGCTGCGCCGGACCGGATCTGCGCATCGGCCACGGACAGGCCGTACACGAAACCGGCGCAGGCCGCGTTGAGGTCGAACGACGGGCAGGACATCCCCAGGCGCGCCTGGACGAAGGCCGCGGTCGAAGGGATCGAGCGCTCCGGCGTGCAGGTGGCGATGATCAGGAGATCGACCGACTCGGGTCCGACGCCTGCCCGGCGAAGAGCGAGTGCGGCGGCCTCCGCGGACA
The DNA here is from genome assembly GCA_036505215.1 of Actinomycetota bacterium. Taxonomy (GTDB): domain Bacteria; phylum Actinomycetota; class UBA4738; order UBA4738; family UBA4738; genus DASXTW01. The sequence goes on from DASXTW010000211.1 coordinate 11,281, forward strand.
GGCTCGCGGTGGACTCGGCGGGGCCGGCGAATCGTCGTTCCTTGATGCCCGTGCGTTCCTGGATCCACTGATCGGAGGTGTCGACGATCGATTCGAAATAGGAGTTGGGGACGATGCGGCTGGGGAGGGCAGAGCCCACCGCCGCAATCCGTGCATATCGTCCAGTCACTGTCTCGTTCCCCCCGATCAGGATTGCGGACGCCTGGGAGCCTCGTCGAGCCAGACCAGCGGCTGGCCCGGCTGGACCGGCTCGCCGTCACGCACCAGCATGCCGGCCACCCTCGCTTCGATCGGACTCTTCACTTCGATGGCGACGGAGCCCTGCTCCACCAGGACCACCGCTTGTCCGCGGGAGACCCACTCGTATCCGTCGTGGAACCGGGTGGGGGGGAGGTGCCGGATCCGCCCCGCCGACGGTGAGACGAGGAGTCGGAAGCCGAAGCCGCCCGGCTCTCCCATGGAGTCCGGCGCAACCTCGTGGGGCATCGAACGTGGACTGCTCTGCACTCTCATATCTCAGATGACTCTCTGGCCGGGGCTGTGGCGCTCGGCCGGCGCAGCTCTTCCGCGAGGGCCCGGGCATCTTCCGGAGAGCCCACCGAGCGCACCTCGCTCCCCGGGACCGCCCGGCGGGCAAGCTTACCAAGAACGTCTCCCGGGCCCGCTTCCACGTACCCCTCGATCCCCATCTCCGCCATCGCCCGCATGGAGAGCTCCCACCGTACCGGCGAGATGACGTGCCGCCCGAGCAGGTCCCGTAGGGCTAGGGGCTGGGTTGTGGGCTTGCCGCTCGCGTTGGGGACGATGGGGAATTCCGGCGCGCGGAAGTCGATGCGGGAGATGGCCTCGCGCACGGGCTGGACCGCGGGCTCCATGAGCGGCGAGTGGAAGGCCCCCGCCACCTGGAGCCGTACAGTCCTGCCTCCTCGTCCTCGGGTCAGTTCCTCCGCCCGCTCGATCGCCGCCACCGACCCAGACAGGACGATCTGCTTGCTGCCGTTCTCGTTGGCCACGGCGAGAACGTCTCCTCGCCCCGCCACCTCGCATGCGTCGCGGGCTTCCTCCAGCGAGAGCCCGAGCAGAGCCGTCATCGCTCCCGGGTTCTCCTCCGATGCCTTCTGCATGGCGGAGGCCCGAACGGCCAGGGCCTGAAGGCCGCGCCGCAAGTCCATCACTCCGCCGGCAACGAGCGCCGCGTACTCGCCGAGCGAGTGGCCCGCCGCGGCTTGGAACGCCACTCCCTCCGCCTTGAGCACCATGTATGCAGCCACGTCACAGGCGAAGATCGCCGGCTGGACGATGTCGGTGCGCTTCAGGGCATCGGGGTCGCGACTGGTCTCCACGACGTCCCACCCGAGCGCCTTGGAGGCCTTGTGCAGGACCTTCTTACCGGCCCGGTGCTCGAGCCAGGGGTCGGCCATTCCGATGTACTGCGAGCCTTGCCCGGGGAACAGGACGGCTAGCCGCATGGCGAATGGATGGACCGAACCGATCGAGATGCACGACGAGGCGCCCTCCGGCGGGGTCCGGAGGCGCCAAAAAGAAGTAGGCCCACGAAGACACAGACCACACCCTCAGGGCCATGGTTACAGCCGAGGTTCGACGCCCTCACCACGACGCCCTCACCATTACGAGGTTGTACCACCTGGGGCCGAAAGACGAAATCCGAGGTCGGTACGGCTTCCACCTCATGATGGGGGGACAACATGGCTGCTTGCCTGGGTTGCCAGTCGGTTGGCCCTCCTGTAGAACGTTCGCGTGCGTAAGGGCTGGCTGCAGGGTATTCCGGCCAAGTCTCCCCCTAAACCCGAAGGCCTCACCGGCTTTCTGGGGCGAGACATGGCTGTCGATCTGGGCACGGCGAACACGCTCGTCTACGTACGAGGACGCGGCATCGTCCTGAACGAGCCTTCTGTTGTCGCGGTCAACACGTCCACGGGGGCCATCTTGGCTGTGGGGGCCGAAGCCAAACGGATGATCGGAAGAACGCCTGCACACATCAGAGCCATCCGGCCACTGAAAGACGGTGTGATTGCGGACTTCGACATCACAGAGAAGATGCTCCGTTACTTCATCCAGAAGGTGCACCACAGGCGGTTCATGGCCAAGCCCCGGGTGGTCGTCTGCGTACCCTCCGGGATCACCGGGGTGGAGCAACGGGCGGTGGAGGAGGCCACCATTTCCGCGGGGGCCCGGGCGGCGTTCATCATCGAGGAGCCCATGGCCGCCGCGATCGGTGCCGGTCTTCCGATCCACGAGCCCTCCGGGAACATGGTCGTCGACATCGGCGGTGGAACGACCGAAGTGGCGGTCATCTCGCTGGGAGGCGTCGTCACGTCCGCGTCGGTCAGAGTGGGTGGCGACGAGCTGGATGAGGCCATCATCCAGCACGTCAAGAAGGAGTACTCGGTGGCTCTGGGAGAGCGGACGTCCGAGGCCATCAAGCTCGCCATCGGCTCGGCGTTCCCCACTACCGACGACATGCTTGCCGAGATCAAGGGTAGGGACCTGGTGAGCGGCCTTCCCAAGACCATCCACGTCACCGCAGAGGAGATCCGCAGGGCCATCGAGGAACCGGTCAACTCCATCATCGACGCAGTCAAGAACACGCTGGATCGGTGCCCCCCCGAGTTGGCCGCCGACCTCATGGACAGGGGCATCGTGCTCACCGGGGGCGGGGCTCTTCTCAAGGGCATGGATGAGCGTCTCAAGCACGAGACCGGCATGCCCATTCATGTGGCCGAGAACCCGCTGTCCTGCGTGGCCATCGGCTCGGGCAAGTGTCTGGAGGAGTTCGAGGTCCTCAAGCGAGTCCTGATCTCCTCGAACCGGGGCTAAGCTTCGTCCCATGGCGCTGTACTCGCGCCCTCGCAACACCCGGCTCCTGGTCGTAAGCCTGGTCATGGCGAGCCTGCTCACGATCACGGTGGACTATCGCGGAGGGGAGAAGGGGCCTCTCGAGGCGGCCGGGCAGGGAGCACTTCAGGTGGTGGTGGCCCTCCAGAGCACGGTGTCGAAGGTCGTCCAACCGATCGGGTCGTTCCTGAGCGGCCTCGCTCACATCGGGTCGCTCCGGTCGGAGAACGAGGCCCTGAAGGCGAAGATCAAGGCGTTGGAGGCACAGGCCGGCAAGACGATCTCGGACAAGCGCATCATCCAGGAGCAGGCCAAGCTGCTGAAGCTCGAGGAGAATCTCCAGCTCAAAGGTGTGACCGGCCGGGTGGTAGGGGAGAGCGTGAGCAACTTCGAGTGGTCGGTGACCGTCAACGTGGGGTCGGCGGACAAGGTGAAGGTCGACGACCCGGTGGTGAACGGGGACGGGCTGGTCGGCCATGTGATCGCGGTGGCCCCGCATGCCTGCAAGGTCGAGCTCATCATCGATCCCGATTCGGCCGTCGCTGGACGCCTGGCCAGCTCGGGCGAGACGGGGCTGGTGGTGGGACAACGAAGCCGGCCCCTGACCATGGACCTGGTGAGCGGCGACGCCAAGGTTGTCATCAACGACCAGGTCGTGACCTCGGGGTACCAACAGGGACTGTACCCGCCTGAGATCCCGATTGGGTTGGTGTCGCATGTCTTCTCCCGCCCGGGCAGCTTGACCACCACGATCGAGCTCTCGCCGGCGGTGGACTTCTCGGCGCTGGAGTACGTCCTGGTTGTGACCGGGGGTTCAGGGGGGTAGCAGCAACGAGCGCGGGAAGAACGAGGCAGCTGCGGACCCCTGGCTCGTCGACGGTCCGCCGTCGGCGGAGCGTCGAGGAGGAGAGGGTGAGCCAAAGGCGATGAAGACCAGGACAGTTGGCGCGGGCGGCTGGTTAGACTGGGCCGGTGCGACGGATCATCTCGTGGACGGCTGTCGTTCTTACTGCGCTGGTACTGCAGTCGACGGTGTTCGCGCAGGTGAAGCTGGCGGACGCCAAGCCCGACCTCATCTACCTGGTCACCATTGTCCTGGCGTTTCTGGAAGGACCGGCCCCGGGCGCGGTCGCCGGGTTCTTCGGGGGGATGGCGGAGGACTTCCTCCTGGACCAGCCCAAAGGCATCACAGCGCTGACGCTCACTCTGGTGGGCTACGCGGTTGGGACCGTCCGCCAATACGTGGTGACGCCGAGTCCCATACTGCCGGTGTTGGTCGTCGGAGCGGCCACGACAGCCGCCGTCCTCTTCAACCAGCTGGTGACGTTCCTGCTGGGGCAACTCACCGTCGGGCCAGGGTACGTGCTCAAGGTGGCCATTCTCGAGGGCGTGTACAACGCCGTGCTCACGCCGTTCCTGTTTCCGGTGATCCGCCGGGTGGCCGAATCCTCTCGGGCAACCAAGGTTTTCAGGTGGTAGCGGGCGTCCAGGGGGGTAGCACGCGCCGGCGGAGCCAGCGGAGCCGGCGGGCAGTGCGGACGCCTTGGCTGGTCGGCAACCCGACGAAGTCGGGCTGCCGAGGAGGAGAGTAGTGACCGAGTCCAAGACCCGGACCAGGATGAAAGTTCTGGCGGGCCTGGTCGTCTTCATGTTCGCCGCCCTGACCACCCGGCTGTGGTTCCTCCAGGTGCTGGCCACGGAAGAGTTTGCAGACCTGGCAGACCAGAATCAGGTGCGGTTGGTTCCGCTTCAACCGCTGCGCGGCCTGATCCTGGACCGAGACGGCAACATCCTGGTGGGAAACCGGCCGTCCACGATCGTCACCGTCGACCGCGTGGCGATGAAAGGACAGGAGGAGCAGGTCCTCTATCGACTCTCGACTCTCCTGAACGTACCCGTGGAGGATCTGCTGGACCGTCTGAACAGCGTGAAGTACCTGCCCTATCAGCCGGTCCCGGTGGCCGAAGACGTCCCGAAAGAAGCGATCTTCTACATCAAGGAGCACGCCACGGAGTTCCCGGGAGTGAGTTACCAGCTCGGGGCCGTGCGCAATTACCGGTACGGCTCGTTGGCTGCCCACGTCCTGGGGTGGGCGGGGGAGATCTCGGACCGGGAACTGTCGGAGCTGGAGTTCAGACAGTATCGGCCCGGGGCCATCGTTGGGAAGTCCGGAGTCGAGGCAGCCTACGAGCGCTACCTGTACGGAGAGGACGGCCAACGAGAGATACAGGTCAATGCACAGGGCAGGGTGCTCAACGAGAACTTCAATATCGGCGCCCCGAAACAGGGCGAGAACGTGGTCCTGTCGATCGACGGCAAGGTCCAGCAACTGGCCGAGCAGAGCCTGCAGCTCGCCATCGACCTGGCGCACCGCACGGCGGACCGGAGCTCCGGCCAATACTTGAGAGCCACGGGCGGCGCGGTCATCGTCATGGACCCGCGCAACGGGCGGATCGTGGCGCTCGCCTCGAACCCGACCTTCGACCCGTCGATCTTCCTCGGTGGCCTGAACCGTAAAGAGGCGCGCGGGCTGGATCTCTGCTTCGCGAAGCGGTCGTGCCCGAAGCCCAGTCACAACAACCCGTTGCTGGACAGGGCAACCCAGGGACTGTATCCGGCGGGATCTGCCTTCAAGCCGTTCGTGGCTGTGGCCGCGCTCAAGGAGAAGTTCGCGAAGACGAACGGCCAGTACCCCTGCCCGTCCATCTACTACGCGCCGGTCGACCCCACACGCCACCCGTTCCACAACTGGTCGTCGCTCAACTACGGAAACCTCTCGTTGGCGGACGCTCTCGCGTATTCGTGCGACACG
>DASXTW010000212.1:0-18062 GCA_036505215.1 Actinomycetota bacterium
AACGCCCAGATGCTCGCCGAGCGCATACCCGGGGCAACGCTGTTCATGTTGGAGGGCGCCGGCCACGTGTACCACTCGGAGCAGGCGGAGGCGGCGGACCGGGTGGTCCTGGACTTCCTGCGATCGGTGGAGGGAGGGCGATGAACGACGTCCCCCGGCAGATCCTCGAGCTGGTGAGGCAGCGACAGGCCGCCCGGGCGGACCGGGAATTCGCCAGGGCCGATGAGCTGAGGGACCAGATCGCCAGGGCAGGGTTCGACGTCATCGACACTCCGGCCGGCACCAACCTCGTGGCTCGCGAGAAAGCGAGCACAGGTGAGCCCGCGCCGTATCGCAGCTCCGACGACGTCCCATCGGCCCTGGCCGAGCCACCCACCTTCGACGCGAGCGTCCAGTGGCTCGTCGAAGGATGGTCAGACGACGCCGTGCGAGGGATCGAGTCCTTCCGCCGCCACTCGGGGGATCGGTCGATCCAGTACGTGGTGGTGGACTTCACGGAGCGGAGCATCTGGCCCAGGGAGACGCAGGTGGTACGGGTGCATCCCGACCTCGGGTGGGCCGGCGGACGCAACGCCGGCCTTCGGCGATCGGCGGGGCGGGTCGTGGTGATCGTGGACGGCTCGGTGGAAGCCCTCGGAGACGTGCTCGGCCCGCTTGACGAAGCCCTTGCGGATCACGAGGTCGGCATCACGGGGCCATTCGGGATCGTCACCGATGACCTCCGCGACTTCCGTGAGTCACCGGGCCCCGACGTCGATGCGGTCGAGAGTTACGTGATGGCCTTCCGAAGGGAGCTCGTCGAGGGGGGACTGCGGTTCGACGAGAAGTTCAAGTTCTACCGAACCGCCGACATCGAATTCTCGTTCCAGGTCAAGGCCATGGGCCTTCGGGCGACCGTCACCCCCCTTCCCGTCAGGAAGCACGAGCAGCGGATGTGGGCGAATACCCCTGAGGATGAGCGGGCGCGCCTGTCGAAGCGGAACTTCTACCGGTTCCTCGACAGATGGCGCGGCCGCACGGACCTGTTGGTCTCCCGGATCGACGGCGAGGTGGACTTGGGCTAGGCGTCCGGGCGTACGGGGATCTCCTGGGTTGGGGCGGCTGAGCCATCCGCCCGCGACAGGATGATCTCGGGGCGGGCCGGGACCTTGTCGGTCCTGGCCTTCTCCTCCTCGGCCCTCTTCTCCTCGGCCTGCCTCTCCTGGGTCTCTTGCTTCAGGGCTTCCCTCGTGGGGATGGGCTTCTCTCCGTCCAGGTACTGCCGAAGCTCGGTCCCCTCGATGACCTCGCGCTCGATGAGCACATCGGAGAGCCGGCGCAGGTTCTCCTTGTCGTTCTCCAGGATGCTCTTCGCACGGTCCTGCGCTTCACGAAGAAGCCGGGCCACCTCCTCGTCGATCACCCGCGCGGTCTGTTCGGAGAACTCGGGCCGCTCGCCCGGGAACAGCGGCCGGCCTCCCGCGGAGCGGAACCCGTTGTTGCCGAAGGAGAGTGGGCCCAGCTTGCTGCTCATGCCGTACTCGACCACCATGGCCCTCGCGATCTCCGTCGCCTGCTGGAGGTCGTTCTGGGCCCCGGTGGAGATCTCGCCGAACGTGAGCTCTTCGGCTGCCCGCCCTCCCATGGCGAAGACCAGCCTGTCCCGCAATTCGGGCTCCGTCATCAGGTAGCGATCCTCCAGGGGCCGGACCATCGTGATGCCGAGCGCGGCGACCCCGCGCGGGACGATCGTGACCCGGTGGACGGGGTCGATGTGGTCCGAACGCAGCGCCACCAGGGCGTGCCCCATCTCGTGGACGGCCACCCGGATCTTGTCGCGTTCCGACATCACCCGGCTCTTCCGTTCCAGGCCCGCCACAACGCGGTCGATGGCCTCCTCCAGCTCCTCCATGCCCACCCAGTTCTTCTCCCGGCGGGCGGCCAGGAGGGCCCCCTCGTTGACCACGTTGGCCAGGTCCGCGCCGGTGAACCCAGGTGTTCTGGCTGCCAGAGTTCGGAGGTCGACGTTGGGATCGATGGCAACGCCCTTGGAGTGCACGCGCAGAATGGCCTCCCGGCCCCGGAGGTCCGGGCGGTCCACCACGACCTGCCGATCGAACCGCCCGGGACGAAGCAAGGCCGGGTCGAGCACATCGCCCCGGTTGGTAGCCGCCATGATGATCACACCCTTGGAGGTGTCGAACCCATCCATCTCCACCAGGAGCTGGTTCAAGGTCTGCTCACGCTCGTCGTGGGAACCGAGCGAGCCCCCCAACGCGCCCGCCCGGGACTTGCCGATCGTGTCGAGCTCGTCCAGGAACACCAGGCACGGGGCCTTCTCCTTGGCCTGCTGGAACAGCTCCCGAACCCGCGCCGCCCCCAGGCCCACGAACATCTCCACGAACTCCGACCCGGACATGTAGAAGAAGGGAACGGCCGCCTCGCCGGCCACCGCTCTGGCCAGAAGGGTCTTACCGCAACCCGGAGGTCCGAGGAGCAGGACGCCCTTGGGGATCCGCCCGCCCAGGCGCTGGTACTTCTTGGGGGTTCGCAGGAACTCCACGATCTCCTTGAGCTCCTCGACGGCCTCGTCCACCCCCGCGACATCGGCGAAGGTGGTCTTCATCTCCTTGCGGTCGTAGATCTTGACGCGGTTCTTCCCCAGGTTGAGCGCGGTGGCCGCGCCCCCTCCCGCCACGCGACGAAACAGGAACACCCAGAGCAGACCGAGCAGGAGGAACGGGAGGATCCACTGAAGCAGGAACGAGGTAAGGGCGCTTGGCTGCTGGCCCTTGAACTCAACCCCTTCCTTGGACAGCTGCGTCACCAGCGTAGAGGTGTCGAAGTTGGGAGGGAGTTCGGCGACGAACCTGGTTCCATTGGTATCCGTCCACGAGATCGATGCCCCGGTGATCGTGACGGATTTGATCGAGCTGCGGTCGAGCTGCCGGTAGAACTGGTCGAGCCGGGCCTTGGTCGTGCTCTGGCCGAACAGGCTCTGGACCAGGAAGAGCAGAACGATCGCGCCAAGGATGTACACAAGCGAGAAGCGCCATGGGCTCCGCCCGGTCTGGCCCGAGCCTCCACCGAGGTCGAAGCCTTGCCAGCGACCCCTGCCGCGACGTTCGTTGTCGTTGGGATTCGGCATGATTGCTGTCCTCTTACGATCTTCGTCGAGTCTGTTCGAATAGAGTCCTACCGTACATCTTCCCACCAGCTCTCCTGAACCACCCTCGCCCTCCATTTCCTCCCTGAGGGTCCCCTCTGGACTCCTCCGCCGATCAGTGCTCTTTCGTTCACCGGCCGTATCCTGGCCTCGTGGGTGGCGGCAGCGCGGGGCGCTCGGTGCCGGCCCGGATGGCCCCATTGCCCGGAGGGCGCCGGGCGGCCGCGGGGGGACTGGTCGGAGCTGTCGTCGTCATCGGCGCGACCGCCGTCGTCCACACCTTCCTGAGGGCAGTGCCTTTCCTTCCCCTGGCGTTGTCTCAGGCGCTGGTCCGGGCGGCTCCTGGAGGATTCGCCACGTTCTTCATCGACCGGTTGGGACACTGGGCCCTGCGACTGGCAGTAACTGGAACGGTCATTGCCTTCATCCTGGCAGGGGTGGGGCTTGGCCTCCTGGCCCCGCGGTTGTTCCGCTTCGTCCGAAACAGGGCCGCCGCGGGCGTGCTCAGCTTCCTTCCTCTCTGGCTCGTCTCCGTCGCCTTCTACCCGTCGCCAGGCGGAGGGACGCTCCGTCGCCTGCCGTTCGCAGTGGCCAGCCTCCCCATCTACGGCCTGGGCGGCCTGGCGGCTGCCTGGGCCCAGGGTCGCCTCCAGGAGGCGCCGGGACGACAAGAGCCAGACCCCACTCGCCGCGTCGTCCTGCGGGCACTGTGGTGGGGAGCCGCGGGCGTGCTCCTGGGTGTGGCGGACCTCGGACGGCTCATCTACCGAAGGGCCGACCCTGGCCGTCAGCTCCTCCACCTGGCGAACGTGCGGGAAGCCGCCTCGCCGTCACTCTCCTCCTCCGACGCCGCGTTCGCTCGGGTGCCCGGCCTGACGCCAGAAGTGACCCCCAACGAGGACTTCTACGTCGTGGACGAGGAGATCATCGACCCGGACATCGACGCGGCCGCGTGGCGCCTGAACGTGACGGGCCTGGTGACACGACCCCTCAGCGTGACGTACGAGGAGCTCCTGAGGCTCCCCGCGGTCGAGCGGTACCAGACGCTCGAGTGCATCAGCAACCAGGTGGGCGGGAATCTCATCTCCACCGCCAAGTGGGCCGGGGTCCCTCTGCCGGAGATCCTTGACCGGGCCGGAGTGGGCGGCGACGCCGTCGAGGTGGTTTTCCGGGCCTCGGGCGGCTACTCGGACAGTCTGGCCATCGAGCAGGCCATGGACCCGGGCACCTTGATCGCGGTGGGCATGAACGACCACGTGTTGCCCAGGGCCCACGGGTTCCCCGCCCGACTCCTGTCCGTCGGGACCTACGGGATGAAGAACCCCAAGTGGCTGACCGCGATCGAGGTGGTCAACCAGCCCTACCAGGGATATTGGGAGCGGCGGGGCTGGTCCAAGCAGGCGATCGTGAAGACGGCGTCTCGCATCGACGTGCCAGCGGGGGGAGCTCACGTCCGAGGCGCCGTTGCCGTGGCGGGGATCGCCTTCGCCGGCAGCCGGGGGGTCTCTCGCGTGGAGGTCTCGACAGACGGCGGGCGTTCCTGGAATCCGGCCCAACTCAAGCGGCCCCTTTCCTCGGTCACCTGGCGGTTGTGGTTGTACCGTGGGGAGGCGCGCGGGCCGGGCGAATCCGGGATCCTGGTTCGTGCGTACGACGGCAGGGGGATCGTCCAGACGAAGAAGTTGGCCTCGCCCCATCCAGACGGTGCCAGCGGGTACGATGCGATCACGGTGCGATATGAGTCAGGCTGAAGCGCGAAGCGATGACGACCTGGAGGCTCGATTCGAGTCGGAGGCCTTGCCGCTCCTGAACGGCATGTACTCGGCTGCGTTTCGCCTGACCCGAAATGCTGCCGACGCCGAGGACCTGATCCAGGAGACCTTCCTCCGGGCGTATCGGGGCTTCCACCAGTTCCAGGAGGGCACCAACCTCAAGGCATGGCTGTATCGCATCCTCATGAACACGTTCATCAACAGCTATCGCAAGAAGCAGCGTGAGCCGCAGACCATCTCGGACGACGAGGTGGAGGACTGGTACCTCTACTCGAAGATGGCCGAGCGCGGTGCCGAGCCTTCGGCGGAGACCTCCGTCATCGAGGCCCTCCCGGACGAAGACGTGCAGGAGGCGCTTTCCTCGCTTCCGGAGCAGTTCCGGATCGCCGTTCTCCTGGCAGACGTCGAGGGGTTCAGCTACAAGGAGATCGCCGAGATCACGGGGGTCCCGATCGGGACCGTGATGTCCCGGCTCCACCGGGGAAGAAGAGCGCTCGAGAAGCGGTTATGGGACGTGGTACGGGAGCGTGGCCTTGTCCGAGATTAGTTGCGAAGAGGTTCTGGCAGAGATCGAGCACCTCCTACACGGGGAGCTCGATCCGGACCGGGCCGCCCGCCTGGAGAGCCACCTCAGCACGTGCAGCCCGTGCTTCCACCGGGCGGAGTTCCAGCGGAAGTTGAAGGAGATCGTCAAATACAAGTGTCGCTCCCAGGCTCCGGACCACCTGGTCTGGCGGGTTCGGGAAGCAATCCACCTGGAGCGCCGGGTCGAGGAGCCCTGAGGCGCTGGGTTCGACCCAATGTCCCCTCTCAGGCTTTCGTCACAAACTTCTTAGCCAGCGGGGAAACTCCAGGGCTCACTCGTGCGAATAAGAGGAGCGGAGGAGGCGTTCTGGTCTGAGCGGATCGATGAAGGGCAGCCGCCCGGGAAAGATGCCACCGCCCTCGCCGACGAGGAGCGGGCGTCGCACGTGCGCTGCCCCCGGATGCCAGACCCAACTGTCCATCTACAACCTCGGTTCGCTGTGCTGGCAGCACGCAGACCTCCACTTCCCCAACTACCGCGGCAAGCGCCTTCTCGAAGGGAAAGCCTGAACCAGGCATTTCCCGAGCATCGCCGGAACCCCACCATCGATGAGCTCGACCGGGGAAGCGGGGGGTTGCGGCCCCACAAGCTGATGCTGCTATTATCAGGTTTCCTGCTCCTTGAGTTGACATGTCAGTCGCGCCTGAGCTATAGTGCGAAGTGGTCAGTAAGGATGAATCATCGGGAGGTGAGAGACCATGCTGGCCAGATGGAATCCGTGGCGGGACCTGTCCGACCTGGAGCGGGAGATGTCGGATCTCACCAGGCGGTTCTTCGGCGGCGGGTGGTTCGAGCCCTGGACCCGGCGCATCAACGGCGGTGCGTGGAGCCCCGCAGTTGACGTGTTCGCCCGGGAGGGCGACCTGGTGGTCCGGGCCGAGCTTCCAGGGGTGGATCCGGAGAAGGACATCGACATCTCGCTCCACGACGGAGCCCTGACGATCCGGGGAGAGCGCCGGTTCGAGGAGAAGACCGAGCGGGACAACTTCTACCGGTTCGAGAGCTCCTACGGCTCCTTCCAGCGCAGCGTCCCGCTGCCCCAGGGCGTCAAGGCCCAGGATGTGCGTGCAACGTACGAGAACGGCATCCTCGAGGTCGTGATCCCGAAGGCGGGGGAGCTGACGAGCGCCAGGAAGATCCCGATCGCCGTGGGGTCCGAGCGCAAGTCGATCTCCGCCAAGGGCAGCAAGAAGTAACACGCTTCCGAGCGCGGAGTTTCGCCGACGAAGAGATGGCCGCCGAGGCCATCTCTTCCTTTTTCGAGATGTGCAAGGTGGGGAAGCACCGGCTCTCCCCGGCAAGTAGGCTTCGGGCCATGGCCGGTCAGGCCGCCGATTCCGTCTTGTACGAGGTCCGGGGGCACTCGGTGCGGCTCACCGTCAACCGTCCCGATGAGCGGAATGCCCTCAACCAGCAGGTCGTGGACGGACTTCTGACAGGCCTGAGACGGGCTGCCGGGGAGGGTTCCGTCCGATGTCTGGTCCTCACCGGGGCGGGCGATCGAGCCTTTTGCTCGGGCGGGGACCTCACCAGCACGATGTCTCCCGACGAAGGACGGGTTCAACAGCACCACGGCAGGGGCCGGATCGGTGATCTGATGGTGGCGATGGCCAAACACCCGCTGCCCATCGTGGCTCGAGTGAACGGCGCGGCTCTGGCCGGCGGGTTCGGCCTCATGCTGTCGTGTGATCTGGCCGTGGCGGCAGACGACGTGGAGGTCGGCACGCCGGAGATCAAGCTTGGCCTGTGGCCGTTCATGATCAGCGCCGTGATCGCTCGGAACGTCCCGAGAAAGATCGCCGTCGAAATGATGCTCACCGGAAGACGGGTACCGGCGGCCGAGGCGGGTCGGTGGGGGATGGTCAACCGGGTCGTGCCCAGGGTGGAGCTCGACGACACGGTGGACCGCCTGGTCGAGGAGCTGAGCTCGAAGAGTCCGGTGGCGATGCGGCTGGGGAAGGAATCCTTTTACCGAGCGCAGGACATGCGGCTCGAGGAGGCCCTGGCGTATCTGAATGCGATGCTCTCCGTCGACCTCCAGAGCGAGGACGTCGTCGAGGGCGTCTCCGCGTTCCTCCAAAAGCGAGAGCCGGACTGGAAGGACCGTTGAAGCTATCGAGTCGGGGTCTGTTCAGCCATAGGCTGGCCCTCGCTCGGGAGAGGCGCGGACGAGCGTCAGTCCCTTCCAGCTGAGCCACGTGAGGTAGCCGAAGGCGGCCGCCTCCCCATATGGGTACAGCCCGGCGTGGTGGCCGGTTGCGAAACAGGCGATAGCCAGCCCCAGCGAGGGAACGGCGGATGCGAGCGACCAGTGCATGCTCCACGTCTTCCGCCTGGCCAGGCCCACGAGCGCCACGGGAAGGGTCAGCAGGACCATCGTGACGAGCAGGACGCCCCACCAGGGATCCGGTGCGTCGGGGTTGGCCGGCGCGGGCTCGGTAGCGAAGATCGTCCCCACGATTACTCCCCACGAAGCGAGCGTTCCCCACGCCCATCTCTTCGGAAGCCTGCCGTCGACCACCTCCCTACGGGAAGCGGGCCTCCCCAGCCGATCGGTCGACGGTGCAACGCGAACCGGTGGAGGCTTCAGGGCTTCTCGAACAGGGGCAGTTCGCTCTTCGAGCTCGACGAACATGCTCACTCGGTCGCGCGTCATGCTCACGTGGCCACCTCCTCAACCCAAGGATACGTCCCTTGGGGTTTCCCGTGGCGGCATGCTTTCGGGCTGCAGCCGTGGCATGTCGTAGCCGGCGTAGAGTTAGCCCAGCGGGCCCGGGAAGGCATCGGGAAGATCGTTCCCGGCGAAGGGCCCCAAGGAGGTATCAGCATGGCCGATCAGGCCGAGAGGCCGCCTCCGGCTGAGAGAGCGGCGGTCACCTACTCGTACCAGGGCCCGGATCTTCGCGGCCACGCCGAGGCCCTTCGGCACAGGCGCCAGGATTTTCTGGGTATGGGCGGGCCCGACCGGGTCCAGAAGCAGCTCGCTCAGGGCAAGCTCACGGTCCGGGACAGGCTCGACCTCCTCTTCGACCCGGGGACCTTCTCGGAGCTCGGACTCCTGGCCCATCAGCAGTCCACGTCACCAGCCATGCAGGGCAAGTTCACCCCGGCCGATGGGTGCGTGACAGGGATCGGCCGGATCGACGGTCGCCGGGTGGCCGTCATCGCGTATGACTTCACGGTGATGGCTGGTTCCGTCGGCATGGTGGGCGAGCTGAAGGCCACCCGCATGCGCGAGCTGGCGCTGCGGGAGCGCATCCCCCTGGTGTGGCTGATCGACTCGGCGGGGGCGCGGATCCAGGAGGCGGCCGGCTCGATGTTCGCCCGCACGGGAGACCTGTTTCGCGAGCAGGTCCACATGAGCGGGGTGGTGCCTCAGGTGGCGGCCATGATGGGGCCCGGCGCGGCGGGAACGGCGTACATCCCGGGCCTGGCCGACTTCGTACCCATGGTGAAAGGCACCTCCCACATGGCCCTGGGAGGACCACCGCTGGTCAAGGCCGCCGTGGGAGAGGACGTCACGGCCGAGGAGATGGGCGGCTCCCAGATCCACACCAAGGTGAGCGGGGTGGCGGACCTCGAGGTTGAGGACGATGAGGAGTGTCTGCGGGTCGTCCGCACGTACCTGTCGTACTTCCCCAGCTCGAACCTGGACAGGCCGCCGATCCTCGCCTCCGAGGATCCCCCGGCACGCCGGTGCGACGAGCTGTACGACATCGTGCCGGCCAATCCGCGTCAGGCCTACGACATGCGAAAGGTGATCACCACCATCATCGACGACCGTGATTTCTTCCCCATCAAGCCGGAGTGGGCCAAGAACCTGGTCACAGGGTTCGCACGGTTCGGCGGAAGGCCGGCGGGGATCGTGGCGAACCAGCCGATGTTTCTCGGCGGCGCCCTCGACGTGAACGCGGCCGACAAGGCGGCCCGGTTCGTCTGGCTGTGCGACGCATTCAACGTTCCTCTTGTCTTCCTGATGGACTGCCCCGGTTTCTTGGTCGGCTCAGCCGTGGAGAAGCAAGGGATCATCCGCCACGGCGCCAAGATGCTGTTCGCCGTGGCCGAGGCCACGGTGCCGAAGGTGACGGTTGTCATCCGCAAGGGCTACGGCGCCGGGTACTACGTGATGAACGGCAGGGCCTACGAGCCCGACCTCATCGTGGGCTGGCCGACGGCGGAGATCTCGGTGATGGGTCCGGAAGGAGCGGTCAACATCATCTTCCGCAAGCAGATCGAAGCGGCCGGGGACGCCGACGCCCAGGACGCGCTGAGGAACCAGCTGGTCGGCACCCTCAGGGAGCAGATCAACGCATACATCGCCGCAGGCTGGTCGTTCCTGGACGACCTGATCGACCCGGCGGAGACGCGCTCGGCGATCATCCGGGGACTGGAGATCGGGGAAACCAAGACGGTCGAGCGCCCGTGGCGGAAGCACGGCGTGCTGCCCGTATGAGAGGGTAGCCGGATGGCCACGGACGACGCCTGCATCATCACCTGCGCCGTGTCGGGGGCGGTGGCCAACAAACAGCAGTGCCCCGGCATCCCCTATACGCCCGAGGAGTATGCCAAGGAGGTCAGGCGGGCTCGGGACGCCGGTGCTTCGATGGTCCATATCCACGCCCGCACGCCTGAGGGCGTTCCCACGGTGGAGCCGCAGCACTACCGGGCCATCACCCAGGCGATTCTCGCGGAGACGCCGGACGTCATCGTCAACTACTCCACAGGGTGGGTAGGCCTGCCCATGGCCGAACGCGTGGGCCACATCACGGAGCTCCGACCGGAGGTCGGTGCCCTGAACATGGGGTCGATGAATTACGCCAAGTACAGCGCCAAGAGGAAGGACTTCGTCTTCAACTTCGTGTTCCAGAACAGCTTCGAAGACATCGTCTTCCTCCTCCAGCACATGACCGAGGCCGGGGTCAAGCCGGAGTGCGAATGCTTCGACGTGGGCCACGTCGAGTCCGTCGGGCCATTGGTGGACATGGGCGTCCTGGCCCCCCCGATCCAGTTCTCGCTCATCCACGGAGTCCTGGGCGGGATCGGTGCCACTGCCCGCAACCTCGCCCACATGGCCAGCGTGGTCCCGGAGGGATCCACCTGGGGCGTCATCGCGGTCTCCCGCGAGCAGTGGGTAATGGTTGGGTCGGCAGCAGCCCTCGGCGGCAACGTCCGTGTCGGATTCGAAGACAACTTCTATCTGCCATCCGGAGAGATGGCCTCCTCCAACGGTGAGGCGGTGGAAGCGGCGGCGTCGATCGTCCGGCTCCAGGGCCGACGGGTCGCCGAGCCTGCCGAGGCCCGTGCCCTCCTCTCCCTTCCGCAGGAGCCCGACCGTTCGTCCATCCTGGGGTCGTGAACCGTCCCGATGCCGGAAGTCCTGGCCGAGATGGTGGCGAACGTGTGGAGGGTGCTCGTGGCCCCCGGGCACTCGGTCGCCATCGGCGATCCACTGGTCATCCTGGAGTCGATGAAGATGGAAATACCGGTCGAGTCACCTGTGGCCGGGACGGTCACCGACGTACGAGTCCGGGAGGGCGCGGCCGTCCAGGAAGGCGACGTGATCGCGGTGGTCGAGTGACCGGGCGGATCGAGAGTGCTGGGAGATGGCGCTGATCACGGTCGGCCGCATGGACGGGCTCGAGCCGGTTGCCCTACTCACGCTGAACCGGCCGGAGCAGCGCAACGCCGTGTCATCGGCCATGCTCGAGCAGCTCACAGCCATCCTGGGGGATCTTGCAGTCGACCCCGAGGTGCGGGCGGTGGTGCTGGCCGGTGCCGGCCCGGACTTCTGCGCCGGGGCCGATGTCGCGGAGCTCGCCGAGGCGCTCTCTGGACATGCCGTCGTCGAGTACAGGAGAGCGTTCGATCGGGCGTTCTCGGCCATCTCCGACCATCCCGTTCCGGTAATCGCTCGGATCCACGGAGCGGCATTCGGCGGAGGTTGCCAGCTCGCCGTGGCCTGCGACCTGGCGGTGGCGGCAGAGGACGCCCGGCTCGGGATCCCTTCGGCCCGCCTGGGCATCGTGATCAGCTTCGAGAGCCTCGAGCGCCTGGTGCTGGCCGTCGGACCGAAGCGTGCCGGCGAGATCCTGTTCAGCGGACGGGTTCTCTCAGGAGGCGAGGCCGCAGCCTGGGGTCTGGTGAATCGCACGGTGCCGGCCAGTGACCTCGATGCCGCCCTGCGGGAGATGGCGTCGGCCGTGGCCGAGGCGGCGCCTCTGTCCGTCCGAGGTTCCAAGCGCGGCATCACTACGGTCCTGGAGAACCTCCGGCTGGAGCGATTCACTCAGGGCCAGCAAGTGGCGGATTTCGAGATGATGGCAGCAGAGGCGCTGTCGAGCGAGGACCTCCGCGAGGGGATCCGGGCCTTCAGGGAGCGGCGGAAGCCGCGGTTCAAGGGAACGTGATGGCCGTGGCCAGGAAGAGCACGAGGACGACGGCGAAGGCGCTCACCCGCACCAGTCCTCTCGAGGAGAGAGCGCCGGAGGTCATCAAGCGGCTGAAGAAGGCCTACCCGGACGCCAAAGTGGCCCTTCACTTCAGCAACGCACTGGAGATGCTGGTGGCCACGATCCTGTCGGCGCAATGCACTGACGAGCGAGTCAACCAGGTCACCGAGACGCTTTTCGAGAAATACCGGACTCCCCAGGATTACCTGAAGGTGCCGGTGTCCGAGTTGGCCGCGGACATCAAGCCCACCGGGTTCTTCAATCAGAAGACCAAGTCCATCCGGGCCGCGTGCCAGAAGATCATCGACGACTACGGGGGGGAAGTCCCCGGGACCATGCAGGAGCTCGACTCACTGCCCGGCGTGGCCCGCAAGACCGCCAACATCGTCCAGGGAAACGCCTACCCGGATCGGCATCGAAAGGATCCCGATGCCGGCATCGCCGTCGACACGCACGTGAGGCGGGTGAGTCAGCGGCTGGGATTCACCTCGAACAAGGATCCCGACAAGATCGAACAGGATTTGATGAAGGTCATTCCGAGAAGGGATTGGTTCCCGTTCACCTATGTCTTGATCGAACACGGTCGCCGGGTCTGCAAGGCCCCCACCCCCAGATGTGAGGTGTGCCCGGTGAACGACCTGTGCCCGTCGAGCCGGGTCTAGCGCCTAACCATGGGGTGCAGGTGAGGAACGAAGAAGCTGTGCAAGCGTTGAGCAGCTGACTTATCCCGAGGCCCTCGTTAGGCCGAACGCATCTCCAGTCTGGGTGGCGCGTCTGGTCAGTTCGGAGATGATCCGCTGCCTAGCGGTCGTTAGAGGACCGCTCACTTCCATGAACAAGGCACCTCCAACAGCATCGTATAGCTGCTCCGTGGCCACATACTGTCGGCCTCGGCGTCTTCCCTCAGCCTTAAGCAGACCAGAGGTAACGGATGCGGCCAGATCCTTCGTTGCAGTTGCCGGGCTCACATCAGCGATTGACCGGTAGTAGCCCGCCGTCACAGCTCTTCCAAAGAATGCATCCCACAGCGCATTCGCCACCCGAGGATGCAAGTTCACGTCCTCGGCCAGCTCCTCAAGAGCAGTCCAGATTTGGCCTTGAACCTTCTCTCTCATATCGAGAGCTCGTACCTGGTGAAGGTGCGCCTCAATGTGCGTCTTGAGAAAGGGGGTGATGTCTGATTCGCGGTGGAACTCTGAACCCAAGCAGGCGAATGCCGCGTAGTAATCAGCCAGGTGTCTGCCCCACCACTCCTCCAGAGAGGTGAACTCTGGGCGCTTGAATCCACCCCGATACATCGCGAGGGAGGCCAGCACGCGAGCGGAGCGTCCATTTCCGTCCTTGAACGGGTGAATCGCGGCCACTGCAACGTGAATCCAGGCGGACGCTATGGCAGGGTGCGGATGGGCTTGTTCCATCCTGACACATGCTTCGTCTACCAATGCGGGAACATCATCACCCGGGGGGGGAATGAAAACTTGCTCACCAGTGATGCCATTGATGACATACGCAGGCTGATCCGTGCGAAGCCTTCCCGCTCCCTGGGAGTACTTTCCTGCAAGCACTCGGTCATGTAGACCGATGATCAGCTCTCGGTTCCACCTGAATGCGGCATCGTCTGCCCGCCGCAGCACGAAATTCATGGCTTCTCGATAGCCTTCCACCAGAGCTCGATCTTCCGGGCCGACTTCCGGCGGTGCCTCACCCGCGAGAATTCGCTTGACCTCCTCGACCGTTACAGGGACTCCCTCCATGGAGGTGGATGCTGCGACGGCTTCGGCCTGTAAGTCCCCACGGAGGCGGCCAGCCCAGGTGCGGGGTAAGGGCCCCCGGTAATCGAGCGCGAGTCGCCAGGAGTCCAATTCCTGGCAAAGCGGTATGAGAGGTTCGGTATCATAGGGAAGTACCATGTAGGGAATTATATCACTCAAACGCTAGCGATTTACCTGACGAATTTGCTGGTCAATTCACCCAGTAGCGACAGGTACACGGGCTGCTTCGGCGCGCCGCCTGGCTCGGCGGAGCGCTCGGCGTTCCTCCTCGGAGAGGCCGCCCCATACCCCTGCGTCCTGGGCGGTGGCCATGGCCCATTCCAGACAATGGGTTCGAACCTCGCACTGCATGCAGATCGCTTTGGCCGCGGCGATCTGGGAGGCGGCCGGACCGGTGGTGCCCACGGGGAAGAAGAGCTCGGGATCCTCGTCCTTGCATCGGGCACGATGAACCCAGTCCACAGCGACCCCCCCTCCCAAGCCGGACAGCAGACGGTGAACTACACGGGCTCGCCTCGCCCTACGGACTGGTGTCTCGGCTACCCCCACCGAATAGGCCCCGAGCGAGGCGCGGATTATACTGACCGCCCTTCGGCGCAGACAATGGCTTTCGAAAACTTCGAGCGACAAATCCGGCCCATCGTGGTCGCTCATCGTGGTGCGTCGGCCGCATATCCGGAGAACACGCTGGCGTCATTTCGGGGAGCCATGGAGGCGGGAGCCGATGTCGTCGAGCTGGACATCAGGCTCACCGCCGACAACGTGGCCGTCATCCTGCACGATCTGGACGTCTCGGCCACGACCGACGGGTCCGGGCTGGTCCACAAGCTCACCTTGGAGGAAGTGAAACGGCTGGACGCTTCCGGTGGCCAAGGTCCGCGAGCCGAAGTCCCAACCCTTCGGGAAGCGTTGGAGCTGCTCACGGGGAAAGTGGGAGTCGACATCGAGATCAAGAACCTCCCGGGCGAACCTTCGTTCGACTCGCCGCGTGAGGCCGCGGCGCAGGAGGCGGTCCGCCTCCTGCACGAGACGGGATTCGAGGGGGCCGTTCTGATCTCCTCGTTCAACTGGCTCTCCATCGAACGTATCCAGGAGCTGGATCGAGATATTCCCACCGGGTTCCTGACCACCGCCGCGATCGATCCGTGGGCGTCGCTCGAGTATGCGAAGGCCCGCGGCCACGCGTACGTGTTGCCCCAAGCCTCTGCTCTGTACGAAGCGGGGGAGTCGTTTGTTCACACCGCACACAGCGACGGCATCAACGTCGGGACCTGGACCGTGGACGATCCCAAGGCCATCGAGCGGCTGTTCGGTATGGGCGTGGACGCCGTCGCCACCAACGACCCCGCCGCGGCCGTCCCCATCCGCGACCGATTTCGTGATCAGCCCACGCCCAAGTCATGGCGAGGCGGCTGCTGACGCCGCCCCTTGGCGTTCCCCTCAATAGATGACGGAGAGGGCGTCGGGGACGGCCTCGACGAGGACGTGGTCGCGTTCGCCGATGAACTCCCCGTCCATCTGCACGGGGAGCGGTCTCTCGCTTTCGATCGCGATCTTCCGCTGATCTCTGACGTGGAGCACGTGCGGCTTCCTCACGTGGTCCGCCGACCCGAACGAAGAGAGGACGACCGGCAACGTCACTCGCGTACGCATGCTGTCCAGCGCGATGAAGTCCAGGCCCCCATCCAGTTCCGCGGCAGGACACAGGCGCATCGGGCGCTTGCCCAGGTACGTGTATGGGCCGGTGTTCTGGACGATCGCGAGGAAGAGGCCATCGCGCTGCTGTTCGAGGTCTTCGCCCCAGGCGAGCCGGACCCGGGGAGTCCGTCGGTCGAATCCACCGAAGAACACCCGCACGCCAGACCAGACGAAGAACCAGTCCCCCCAGCGCTTCTTCGCCCGCTGGCGCTCCTCGACCCTACGGACGATGGCCGCGTCCAATCCCACCCCGCAGTTGCTCGTGAAGTAGCGACCCCCCACGACGCCGAGCGTCACCCGCCTGGGGGAGCCCTTCGCGTTGTCCACCAGCATGTGGGTCGCGGCAAGGCAGTCGTTCGGGATGCCCAGCGAACGGGCGAACACGTTGGCCATGCCACCGGGCACGATGGCCATCGGCACATCCGTTCCGGCCAGTCCGTTCGCCACCTCGTTAACCGTCCCGTCACCGCCCAGAGCCGCCACCATCTCCACCCCGTCGAGCACGGCTTCCGTCGTGAGGTCGATGGCATGGCCCGGGCGCTCGGTCCGCGCTTCCTCCAACTTGAATGCGCGGGAGAGGGTGTCTGCAATTGCATTGCGCCGGTCGCGGGTCACCCGGTACGCGTTCTCGTTGACGATGAGCAGGAGACGCCGCACTAGCGCTCTTTCTGCTCCTCGCCCTGCAGATCCGACCGCAGCGTGGCCAGAGTTTTCGCAAGCAGGCGGGAGACGTGCATCTGCGAAATCCCGAGCTCTTGGGCAATCTCGCTCTGGGTCATGCCCTTGAAGAATCGCAGGTGCAGCATGTGTCGCTCCCGGGGAGGGAGCTGGCGGAGCAGCGGCCCCACGCTGATCCGGTCCTCGAGGGCCTCCAGAGCTTCGTCCTCCGAACCGATCTGCTCGTGGTAGGAGAGCCCCTCCTCGGTGGCCGCGGCGTCCAGCGAGATCAAGCTGTACGCGTGGGCAGAGTCGAGGGCCTCGAGCACCTCTTCTTGAGAGGCCTCCGAGGCAAGCGCGATCTCGGCCACGGTGGGGGAGCGTTGCAGGTCCTGCGAGAGCTGGCTGATCACGCCGCCCAAGCGCAGGTTCAACTCCTGGAGACGGCGGGGTACCCGCACGGCCCATCCCTTGTCCCGGAAGTGTCGCTTCAGCTCTCCCACGATGGTGGGAGTGGCATAGGTGGAGAACTCCACCTCCCGCCCCGGATCGAACCGGTCCACCGCCTTGACCAGGCCGATGGTGGCGACCTGGATCAGGTCGTCGAGCGGCTCGCCCCGGCCGGCGAAACGGCGGGCCAGGTACTCGACGAGCCCAAGATGGGACTCGATGAGCGTGGCCCGGATCTCGGGGTCGTCTCTCGTGCGAAGCTCTTGGAAGAGCCGCTTGACTTCGGGCTTGGGCAGCTGAGGGTGCCGCTCGTGCGATGGGACCGTGCTGGTCATCCCCTAGGTATCCGGAAGGTGGCGACGCTGACCCCGTCCCTGACCCCCACGTGCATGTGCTCGGTCACGGAGTCGAGGATGGCTTTCGACCACGTGGTCAAGAACTCCTCCCCCGACTTGATGGGGGAGTCGCCGCGGGCGTCGATCTTCATGCCCCCCTCCTGCAGGGTGAAGGTGACTTCGAGCCGGGAGGCGCGGGGCGAAGAGGTGGCCAGGATCCTCGAGCAGACCTCGTCGATCGCGATGTGGAGATCGGTCAGGCGGTCGTACGTGAAGTCCAGCAACGCGGCGAGCGTGGTGGCGGTTGCGCGCACCAGGGCCACGTGCCGCGTGGTCGCGGGGATGCGGATGGTCACCTGATCGGACAACGCTGTGGATTCTACCCATCGAGCAGTCAAAGCCTTCCCGTCCGTAGACTCTGGAAGAGTGTTCGCACGGCTTCGATCCCGTTTCCTGGTCGCTGGGCGACGTTCCCGACCCTCTCAGCAGGTCGAGGAGTCCTTCGCTCGGTTCCGACGATGCCTCTCGCTCGTGGAGCAGGCCAAGGCATCCCTGGCCGCAGCCGCTCCGGGAGGCCGAGCTCAGGGTGCGCCGCTCGCGGAGGCCCTCACCGGCTTCGACGTGGCGTTGCGCGGAGCAGGTCGGGCCATGTCGGCATGGAGAACGGCGGAGGTGGAGGACGCCTGGCAGCAGTGTGCGGCCGGCTTGCGCGAAGCGTCGCGCCGGGCCGAGGCGTTCAGGCTGGGCGAGGCTCCGTCAGGCTACGAGCAGCTGTACACGGTGCTTGCGGACCTGATGGAGCCGCTCGAGACGTTCGCCGCCGCTCTCAGCCGATTTCGCGAGCTGGGGGGTCCAGGGGGGTAGCAGCAAGCGCGGGGGTCCAGGGGGCAGCAGCCCCACGAGCGAAGCGAGCGGATGAGGCTGCTGCACTCCCCTGGCGATGAGGACGATCCGAAGGATCGGCCTCATCGGGAAGAGCGAGGCAGCTGCGAACCTCCTGGCTCGCGAAGCGGTCCGTCAAAGACGGAACGCGCTTCCGAGGAGATGAAAGTGGCGCATAGGCCAGGTCGGCAGCTCCTGCTGCTCCGGGTCGAACGCGCCCACGTCCCGCTAGGACGTGGCCTTCTTGAACGCCCTGGTTGCTCCGGTGAGCGTGAACAGCCCGACGATGGCGATGACGCCAATCGTCTTTCCGAAC
>DASXTW010000213.1:0-4069 GCA_036505215.1 Actinomycetota bacterium
CGTTGAGGGCACCGGGTGCTACGGGGCGGGGCTGACGCGTCACCTTCGTGACCACGGCGAGCTCGTCATCGAGGTGATCCGGCCCAACCGCCAGGCGAGGAGGCGTCGAGGCAAGTCCGATCCGGCCGATGCCGAGGCCGCGGCCTCGGCGGTGCTCTCCGGTGAGGCCTCGGGGACACCCAAGGAAAGCGATGCCACCGTGGAGATGATCCGAGCCCTGCGGGTGGCCCGGTCCACGGCGAACAGAGCCCGTACGCAGGCCATCAACGCCCTGCACGCCCTGGTCGTGACCGCTCCCGAGGAGCTGCGGGTGGATCTTCGAGGGCTGCCGGGGCCAAGGCTTGTCCGCGCATGCGCCGGCCTTCGTCCGGGCGAGCTCGCGGGTCCGGTCGATGCGACGAAGACCGCGCTTCGATCCCTCGGCCGAAGCCACCAGGCCCTGAGCGCCGAGGTGCAGGACCTCGACAAGGAGCTCCGGAGCCTCACGGCCAAGGCCTGCCCTGCGCTGGTCGGCATCTTCGGCGCAGGATCTGACACCGCGGGTGCGCTGCTGCTCGCGGCCGGGGACAACCCCGAGCGCCTGCGCTCGGAGGCCGCGTTCGCCATGCTGACCGGCGTCTCCCCAGTCCAGGCGTCCTCGGGCAAGACCACGAGACACCGGTTGAACCGCGGTGGGGACCGGCATGCGAACGCGGCTCTCCACCGGATCGTCCTCGTCAGGCTCCGATGGCGTCATCCACCGACGATCGACTACGTTGCCAGGCGGACCGCCGAGGGCAAGTCCAAGCGGGAGATCATCCGGTGTCTCAAACGGTACGTGGCACGCGAGGTCTACCGAACCCTGACCGACGTCCAGGCTGATCCGTCCTCAGCGGCGTGACCCTCGCGCGACCATCTGCAAACATCTCGAGGAGCTGCTTGACGTTGATAGGAGCACCGGAAGCGTGACTCACCGCACTTGCGCTTCCAGCCGGAAGCGACATCGTGCGGAAAGAGGGAATGAGTCAAGCTCCGCGATGTCGTCCAGGCTCTGATCTGCTCAGCGCACCCACATCTGGTCGTACAGCTGTCCCCAAAAGGGATTGAACTGGTAATTGCCGAGCCGCTGGGACACCAGGCTTGTCCATATCGGATTCCCCAGAGGGACCCAAGGTGCGCGGTCGACGAGATCATGCTCGAGGTCAGACCACAGATTATGGCTGGCCGGTGGATCCGTGACCTGCATGTTCGTGGCCTGCTCGATCCTGCGTGCGATGGTCGGGTCGCAGAATCCGGGTCCGGTTCCAGACGGGGTGCAGGTCAACGCCGGGATGAATCCCGACTCCCCCAAGTAATCGCTGCTCCAAGCGAAATAGCCCATCTGCACGTGTTGCGATGGGTCACTGATGGATGAGAAGTATCGGCGATCGGTAACCACTTTGAGGGTGGCCTCATACCCGAGCTTCTCCAGGAGGTCGACGAAGTGCTGCGAGACGGGCACGGTCAAGCCCCCCACCGCCTTCGGGGCGGCCCATACGGTTACCCTGGCCCCGGCGGTCCCGGAGCGGTCCACCAGCTTTTTTGCCTTGGCGAAGCTGGGGGCCGTCCACGTCCCGTCTGGGTGGGCGGTGTAGGGGCAATAGGGCTCGTACCCGGGGAAGGTCGGCGGGAGGATCTGGCAGGTGACGCGGACAACCCCGGCCCCGCCCCACACCTCGTCGATGATCCGCCCCCGGTCGACCGCGTAGTTCAGCGCCCGGCGGACCCGTTCGTCGTCGAATGGGGGGGTGCGCGTGTTGAGGAACATGTAGCGGGTGGAGGTGAACGGGTCGGAATGGAGCTGCCCCGCGTGGGAGGTCATGAGCACGGCGATACGCTCAGCGGGGGGAGGGTTCAACATGAGGTCGCCGGTACCCTGCAGCACGTCGTCCACCTGTTCGTTCCGCCCTCGATCGGAATCCGGGCCGAGTCGGAACACGATCTCGTCCGCGAAGCCGTCGGGCCGGTCGGCCGACCATTGCCTGAACTGGGGATTGCGGGCGAGGACCACTTCCCCTTGCGTCGCCCCCTGAGAATATCGCTCGACCCGGTACGGGCCTGTGGCGGGGATCGGGGTTGTACCGGCCGGACTATCGGGCGTCCCGGCGGGCACCGCGAACGCGAACGGCATGGTCAGCTTGTTCAGGAAATCCGGATCGGGTTGGACGAGGTGAAACGTCACCGTGCCGGCGTCGTCATGGGTCTCGATCCCCGCTGAGAGATCGCACGGGTTACCCGGTATGCAGTCATCGGCGCTGACGATGCCCGAGAAGTAAGGGACTCCTCCCGAGGATTGCCCATATGCATCGAGACTTGCAAACACCCGCTCGATACCTCGCCGGAAGTCCTCAGGCCGGACGGGTTCTCCCGTGGAGTATCGGATCCCCGGACGAAGCTGGAACGTGTACGCCGTCCCACCCTCGGTTGGCTTCGGGATGAACCTCGCCAGGTCCGGAACCATCGTGGCCCCGTCGACGCCCCCGACGCGCCTGACCCCCACGAGCCCGTCGTTGGTGAGGGACAGCAGACCCCATGACGAAGGCACGTAGGCGAGGGCGGGGTCGATCGAGTCAATGAAGAATCCGACGATCGTGAGCGTTCCCCCTCGATGGGCAGACGCTGCTCCTCGCACGCTCGCCCACAAGGCGTCATCCCTCACGGCGACACTGCCGGCGTAGGACCCGAGCGGGATCGTGGTGACAGAGCCGGACCGCGGATCGATCTGCTTGACTGAGCCTGCCGATCCGAGCGAGACCCACAGGGAGCCTCCCCCGAACGCCAGGTCGGTTGGGCCCCCACCCACGCGGAACGTATCGGTGCTGGCGGTGTCCGGATCGATCCGAGAAACCGTTCCATCGAGGGAGTTCGCTACGTAGATCCCGTCGGCCCCGACGGCGACAGCCTGCGGCCCTTCGCCGACGTCCACCGGCTGCACCTCGTCGCGCCGGATGACGCGGGAGACGGAACCCGAAGCGGTGTTCGCCACCCACAGCTGCCCTCCCTCGTCCGCGAGGTCGACGGGCTGGTCACCGACGGGTACCGAGACCAGCACATCCCCGGTCTCCGGATCGATGGGCGTGACCGTATCGCCGAGGCTGTCCGCCACCCATATGCCCTGGGAGTCGACCGCGATCGCCGCTGGAGCACCGGGTACTTCGATGGTATCTACGACCTCGTTGTTCCTGGCCAGGCTGATCCGAGACACTGTCGAGCTTCCGCCGTTGGCGACCCAGACCGAGTCGGCTCCCACCGCGATCCCGACTGGGTCGGCTCCGACCGGCACGGTATCGATGATGCTCATCGTCTCGGCGTCGATCTCAACCACGGTCCCCCGATCTGGCAGCGTGACCCACACGCTTCCCTCGCCGGTCGCCACTGCTCCGGGTCTCGATTCAAGTGGTACCCATCCCTCCAGCTCCCCGCTCTTCAGATCGATCATCGCTACGGCATCCCCGTCGATCCGTTCCCCTGAGCCGTCTCTCCGAAGCGCGATCGTGGCTGGCAGCACGGCCGCGGCGACCAGCGCGAGCGCCACGAGGACGGCTGCGATCGGATGCTGGCGTGCCAGTCGGAGGGGAGCGGGCCCTCGTGTCGGTCGTCCCGGGGAGAGCCGACGGAACCCTTGGGCAGGGTCGCCCTCCTCGGAGATCACCCGCACGACGCGAACCCGCTCGGCCAAGCCTTTGAGGTTCAGATCACCCCGGTCGGCGTAGCGCACTCCGTCCACCTTGCCGGCGAGGTGGGCCACGTTTTGGCTGGCGAGGATCTCTCCCGGTCCGGCCCGACCGCATAGACGGGCGGCGAGGTTCAACGCGCCGCCTCGGTAGCCCGCCTCCAGGGGTACGGCCTCTCCAGCATCGAGCCCGATACCGACAGGGAGCGGGAAGGAAGGATCGGCGACCGTCTCATCCAGGAACCGATCCTGGGCGTGCACGGCGGCAAGGATGGCTTGGCGTGGTGAATCGAACGTCGCGAGGGCCTCGTCTCCACGGAGCTCGATCACCGAGCCGCCGTGTTCCTTGACTGCTTCCCGGGCGATGTCAGCGAAGCG
>DASXTW010000214.1:0-7500 GCA_036505215.1 Actinomycetota bacterium
GCCTCGCCCTTCCGGAGCCGGCCCTATATCTGCCCGGTGTAGCCTGATCGGCCATATCCAGGAACGCCTGAGAGCCGATGGGGCGGGGGCAGCCTGGCTCGCGCTTGTGGCATAACAGATCTTCCCGACACACAAGCAATCCCTCCTCAGTCGCCAGTCACCCGGATGCGGTCCCGTCAGGTCCCGTCATCTACCGAGAAGAGTCGGGAATGAACGGGTACTGCCGGGTAGACATAACCGCTGGCCAGAGTCCGGATTGGACTGTTTCTGGAGGTAGTCGATCCGGCCTGAATGGGGCTTTTAACCCTCGTGTCGTAGGTTCGATCCCTACACGGCCCACCCGCAAAAGCGCTAGTAGAAGGCCTATTCTGCTCTACTCCCCATGACAGCGACGGCCGTCGTACCGTCTCCGTCCCGTCAGGGTCCCGTCTTGTACACGGCAAAGGTCCGGTCAAGCCGCCGTGCCAAGTCCATCATGATCTCTCGTGCGACCTCGCACACACTCGGGTGGTGAAGTCTGCAACTGGCGAGAGATCCAATCTGGCCTTCGTGTCCCCGGCCCTTTTCTGCATCGATGACGCAGCCCCTTCCACCGCCTGGCCCTTGGGGGTGGTCGAAATCATGGGGTGTGGGGTCGCCCTCCGCCGGTTCGGAAACGTAGGGTGGTCAAGAGAGGGCTGATCGCCCAGACGAAGTGCGGTCCCTGAAGACCACGCACTCGCCTCCTCCCGAACCGCTGTGCCGCGAGCAGCCCTTTCTCAGCCAGAAACAGAGGATGCGCCAATTAAGATGCGGAAGGCCTCCCCGAGTACCCATCCTCCCGGGCGGGCCGAGAACAAGAGGAAGAAGGCGACCAGCGCCAGCCGAGCGAGCGCGAGAGGGATCGCGACCGCGATCAAGGCCTCGCAAGACCGCTCCGTCCTCACCTCCTCACTGATAAGGCCAGGTCCTCTAGCAGTGCCGGTACTGCGTGTCCCGCCCCTTCCCGCAACTGCCGCAGGGTGGGAGCCGGTCGTCAGCGTCGTTCAGGTCGACGGACCACCCGCAGTTGGTGCAGCAGTACCGGCCAACTCCCGGCTTTCCCCGATGTCGTGGATCTCGGCCACGGCTCCTCCCTTCTGAAGCTCGACGAGAGCTCAGAAGCTGGGTCTGACACTTGAGATCCTCCGTTCTTGGTCGTCAAGGCGACGCGGTCGGCTGCGAATGGAGAATCTTGTCGATCCGATCGAGGAGTTGTGGCAGACCTATCGGGCCGGGCCACTCATCGACCTTCCGTCCAGCCGCATCATAGAAGATGGTGATGGGCTGACCGATGTACCCGAGGCGATCTCGAATCTCGCCCGTCTGGTCGAACACGCTGGGATACGGATATCCCTCCTCCTGGATGAATGCCTGCGCCGCCGCTCGTTGGTCCAGGATGTCGACTCCCAGGAACTGGACTTCCCCGCCGTGACGCTCCGCGGCTTGCACTAGGTTCGGCGACTCCACCCGGCACGGGCCGCACCACGAAGCCCAGATGTTCACCACGACCGGGACGCCGGCGTTGGCGAGTTGCCCCAGCACGTCCTGGAACCGGGCGAAGCCGAAGGTGGGGAGGGACAATCGGTCCTTTGGGAGCATCGCGATGCCCGTCGCCTTCGTGGCCACGAGTGTCGGCTCCGAGGGTCGGCCCACGGATGTAGGTTCGGCCCGCGGGCTCGTTCCTCCAGAGCACGCGGCGCTGACCAACGCAATGGCGGTCAGGATCGGAAGAGCTGTCACCACGAACCGACCGGACAGCCTGTGAGAGTCCATCAGATCGCCGGGCTGAACTGGTTGACCAGCCGGAGCACGGGAACCAGCAGCCGCACCCACATGCCGCTGATCAGCAGCGCGCCGATGGCGACCATGAGCGTGCCCCCCACCCCGGCGAACCACTGGTAGTTGCGGCTGATGAACCGCGACGCCCCCATGCCCCACCGCATCCCCATCCCCAGCAGGAAGATCGGCAGGCCCAGCCCCAGCGAGTACAAGAAGAGCAGGAGCAGAGTTCTCCCGGTAGCGCCCTGCGCCGCGGCCAGGGTGAGGATGGCCCCGAGCACGGGGCCGATGCAGGGCGTCCATCCGATGGCGAAGGCCATCCCCAGGGGAAGGGCACCGGCCTTCCCCGGCTGGATCCGGGAGAGCAGCGGTCGGCCCTCCCGGTACAGCCACGGGACTCGGGCTCGGAGGGCGTACAGCACCATGAACAGGCCGAAAGCCAGGACGAAGGCGCCGGCGAGGCGCTGGCCCACCGGGAGACGGAGCCACCGGCTGACCGAGCTCGCTGCGAAGCCGAACACGAACGTGAACACAAGAGTGAAGCCCAGGATGAACAGCAGGATGGGTGCGGCCGCACCCCACCTCCCCTTCTCTGGAGCATGTCCACCGGAGACGAACGCCACGTACCCGGGAACCAGCGGCAGGACGCAGGGGGAGGCGCATGAAACCGTCCCCGCCGCGAAAGCCAGCGCCGGAGCCCACCAGGCTCGAAGCCCCGTGTCGACGATCTCAGCGATCAAGTCGATCCCCCGCCCTCACATCCGGCCGCAGATGGGCTGAGCCCGCGGCGAAGCGCCTCTACCAGCAGGGACGCCCACGGAGGTTCCAAGATTCCGGGGCGAGCGCGTCCGGTAGCGTGGGCCTCGAACCTGGCACGAGCGCGAGATCGAGGATCGCTCACGACGCTTTGGACGCCTCCGACGCAGAAGGGATCCTCCGGTGCCTGCGGATCGTGTCCGTTCCCAGCGGAGGCCGGCGGTGGGATTTCCCGTGTCCACCAGCAGCTGGCTTCCATCGATCTTCGGGGAAGGGCTGAAGGCCTGTAGGCGCCGGACCGAGCTCGTATTCGCCGGCCGGGCAGGTGCTTTGTCGGCCTCACGCTCGACCCGGGGGAACCGGGAACGAACCGGGCACTTATCTACCTCCTCCCTCTCGAGGGCAATGAGGCCGCGGCGAGGTTGCGGGCACATCTCCTCGTTGGAGGCCGGCCCGTCCCACTGAGCCCCTGTGGGGACACGTGCTCGGGAAGTCCGAGGCGATCTGGGTCGGAACGTCTCGATACACGAGAGATCACCCCGGAGCGTCGTGGGAGGTCCAGCAGGGCGGCCCCTCCATCCCGGTCCCCTTCGTTCATCTGGGACTACTTCAAGCCGTTCGAGACATCAGCGTCCTGGGCCGCGAGCCGGTGGCCGGGACCGCGACCACGATCGTTTCGTTCTTCGGCCAGGCCGGCGGGACCCCCGTGTGGTTCCGGCTGTGGGTCGATCCGAATGGGCTGGTGCGATTGGCCCAGATGCGCGGGCCGGGCCACTTCATGGACCACCGCTACCACGACTTCGACGCCCCCGATCCACATCGAGCCGCCCAGGCCGTGAGGCCACGGGGGCGTTGCCTACTTGCCGGGCGGCTTCTGGGCGGAGGCTCGCTCCATGATCCCCCAGGCCCAGCGGTCGACCCGCTCGACCTCGAACCCCTGCGCTTTCAGGTGCTCGAGCGCCTCTCGCAGCAGGTGATCGGCCTGGAACCGCAGGAGCAGCGGCTCCGCCAGGCGCTGGCCGAACCGCACGACAGACGAGGGACTCCTGACATGCTCCAGCAGCAGGATGCGGCCACCGCGACGCAGCACGCGCCACGCCTCTGCCACGGCCCGGCGATCGTCGGGGATCGAGCACAGGCACAGGCCGAACACCACGGTGTCGAAGCTCTCGTCGGGGCAGTCCAGTGCCTCCGCATCACCCAGACGGAGCTCGACCTTCCGGCCCAGATCCTTTGCCCGCTGGCGAGCCAACTCGCACGCTTCGGTCGTAGCGGAGCGCGAGCTTCGCGTAGACCTCCCGCACCCGGGCGGCGTCGGGCTGACGAGCCACTTGGCGAAGATACACGCACTCGGCGACTCCCCACCTCGGTCCGCCGTTCCCACGACTCCCCTCACCTCGGGCCGCCGCTCCCGCTCAGCTGGGCGGCCTGACGGGGAAGATGCGGGCGAACGCGTCGGCGAAGACGCCGAGCAGGACGAACCACACCCCCACTACTACCAGCACGATGCCGCCCCAGCGCTTGACGCTGGGCGCGCTGGCCCGGAGCCGCTCAGTGGTGCCCTCCTGCGCCCAGCCAACGGTGAAGGCCGCACCGAATGAGAGGGCCACGATCGCCACCGCCGCGGCCGAGAACGAAGCGAGCGCGGCAGAGATCCCTCCCGTCGAGAGCGCCTGCCCCGCCAGACCGGCCAGGATCGGTCCCGTTCAGCCGAACCCGATGATCAGGTAGGCGAACCCGAACAGGGCGAAGCCGGCGGCGGGGCGCTCCCGCCGAAGGCGGGCCTGTGCCTCGGTGAGCGGCCGCGCCAGTCGCTCAACCCCATGAAACGACACCGGGATGACCCCCGACTGGACCAGGCCCAGGCCCACCAGGAGTGCGCCCACGACGATCCGCACCGTGACGCCGAGTGGGCTGGTGAACGTCACCGACCCGACCAGGCCCCGGCCCCCCAGCCCGATCAGCGCGCCGAGCAGGGCGAGGAACGCCACCGCCCCTGCCGCGAATGCCCCGGCGAAGAGCAGGACGGCCCGGGCTCGGCCTATGCGTCCGCCCTTCACCTCTCTCCCCAGGAGGGTGAGCAGCAGGGGGAAGGAGCAGGGCGAGAAGAAGGCAGCCACGCCGGCCGCCGCGCCCAGGAGCAGGACCCCCGCTCCAGCCACGGAGGGCAGGTTGAACCGTGGGTAGGCGATGTAGCCCACGTACCCGGCCAATCCGAGGAGGGCGACGCCCGCGGCCAGGACCGCGTATCCCGCCCGGCCTGGCCGCCTGGGAGGTTGCCCGGGTTCTCTCAGGGGAAGCTCCCTCATCGTCCCCGTCCTTTCCGCCTACCCGCTGATCTCCTGCATCTCGTGCCGGCCACAGTCGATCGTCTACGGGCACCGTACACGTTCCAGTCAGCTGGAATGTCAACCCCGTAGGATGGGGTCCCATGAGAATCGGAGAGCTAGCCCAACGAACGGGGGTGCCGACCAAGACCATCCGGTACTACGAAGACATTGGGGCCATGCCGCCCGCGTCGAGGACGTCCTCCGGGTACCGGGACTTCGGGCCGGATGCGATGAGCCGGCTGCAGTTCATCCGGGCTGCCCAGTCGATCGGACTCAGCCTGGGCGAAATCCGGGAGATCGTCGCCTTTCGAGACCGCGGGGAGAGCCCGTGCGCCCACGTGAGTGGGCTCATCGAACTCCACGCGAACGATCTCGCTGAGCGGATCCAGGCCCTGGAGGAGATGCGCCGGGAACTGATTCGCTTGGCCAAGGTGGCTCGAAGGGCCACCTCCCGCCCTGGGAAGGGGGCAGCGGTCTGCCACATCATCGAGAGCGCGAGGCCGAGGTCGGCATGAGCGGGCTCTGGCTCCTCGCAAGCGCCCCTGGTGGGATCGCCCACGCCCTGAGCATCGCGTTCGGGATGACCTGGGAGATCCTCTGGGCCCTCGTCCTGGGGTTCTTCCTCTCGGGCGTAGTACAGGCGGTGGTGTCCAAGCGGGAGATGACCCGGCTGCTCCCTGACGACTCGCCTCGCACCCTCGCCATCTCCTGCGGGCTGGGCGCGGCGTCCTCATCCTGTTCCTATGCGGCGGTAGCCCTCGCCCGCTCGATCTTCCGCAAGGGCGCCGACTTCACGGCGGCCATGGCCTTCGAGTTCGCTTCTACGAACCTGGTCATCGAACTGGGGATCATCCTGGCCCTGCTGATCGGGTGGCAGTTCACCCTGGCCGAGTTCGTCGGTGGGCCGCTCATGGTCGTGCTGTTGGCCCTGCTCTTCCGGGTGTTCCTCTCCCCCCGTCTCCTCGAGATGGCCCGACGCCAGGCCGAGAAGGGACTGCGCGGATCCATGGAGGGCCACGCCGAGATGGACATGTCGGTGACGGGTGGCTCGATCTGGTCTCGCATCACTTCATCCAGGGGCATCACCTCGATCAGCCACTACTTCTGGATGGACTGGGCCGCTATCTACCGCGACATCTTCGGAGGACTGCTCATCGCAGGCGCGCTGGCGGCCTGGGTCCCGAACACCTTCTGGCAAAGCTTCTTCCTGGTCGATCACCCCTTACTGGCCAAGCTCTGGGGTCCGCTTATCGGCCCAGTGGTGGCCATGCTCTCGTTCGTGTGCTCGATCGGCAACGTCCCGTTGGCCGCCGTGCTGTGGAACGGCGGGATCAGCTTCGGCGGCGTGATCGCGTTCATCTTCGCCGACCTGATCGTGCTTCCCATCCTGAACATCTACCGGAAGTACTACGGCGGGAAGGTCAGCCTGTTCCTGCTGGCCACTTTCTACGCCACGATGGTGGGGGCGGGGCTGATCGTTGAGTTCCTGTTCGAGGTGCTGGGCCTGATCCCCGGTGGTCCGCGACACGCCAAGGTGATCGAGGCCAGCGTGCAACTGAACTACACGACGATACTCAACGTCCTGTTCCTGATTCTGGCGGCGGTGCTCGCGGTCCGGTTCTTCCAGACCGCCGGCGCGCAGATGCTCCGGATGATGAACGAGCCGATGGATCACCCTCGGACGTCATCCGGGACCTATACCTGTCCGATGCATCCGGACGTGATCCGCGATGAGGCGGGATCGTGCCCGATCTGCGGCATGTCTCTCCGCCCAATGAACGAGGTGTCGGACAGCTGAGCTATTCCCCGACGGTGATCACGACCTGCCACATCATCGAGGCCGCCCGAGCGTTGGTCGCTGTGCCACGACCCGAGCGTCACAACGTTCGGCGCCGGGTCGCTAATCAGCCGAGAAGCCCGGTGGTCTGGCCCACCTCGATCAGGTGCCCATCGGGATCGCGGATGTACGCGCGGATCTCCCGCCCGTGGTCCTTCGGCTCGGTGAGGAACTCCGCGCCCTTGGCCGACCATTCCTTGTAGGCGTTGTCGATGTCGGCGACGCGGACGTTGAGAAATGCGCTGGTCCGGTCGGGGTCGGGCGGCGTGGTGAGGGTGACGGTGGGCTTGTCGTCGGTGGGACCGCCCCCGACGTTGAGGATCAGCCACGAGTTCGCCACCTTCATGATCACCGGGTCACGCTCCACCAAGACCTGCCCGTCGAACAGCGACCGATAGAACTCACGCGACCGATCCTGGTCGGAAACCACGAGGAAGTGCGTGAGGACGAAGCCTTCCTTCGGCGCCGGAAAATCTTCTGGGTTCATTTCACACCTCCATTCTTCTGTTGTTCGCCGCTGGGGGAGGCAGTCTGCCCATTACCGCAAGTCGATCAGGGGGTCGATGATGGTCAGCGGCAGATCGTGGCCCAACGCGGCGAAGAAGGCGAACAGCGCCAGGCACGCGCCCAGAAGGGACAGGTTCCTCCAGAAGTATGGGCCGCCCGCCAGGGCGGGCACGGGGAACCGGACTTGCCTGGCGTAGCCGATGGCCATTTGCCCTTGGACAGAATGGAACGGGACCGAGTTCAGGAAGATGGCCGGGAACAAGATCGGCC
>DASXTW010000215.1:0-15937 GCA_036505215.1 Actinomycetota bacterium
ATGGCCCCTACCTTGGCAGCCGCCTGGGAAATCGCCGAGTTGTACGCGTCGACCGTAGCTTCCAACTCCGGCGCCGTGAGGCGACGCGTCCGATCGCAGCCCCCACCCGAGGCGGGCGCGAAGGGCTCGCATTCAGAGAACCGACGGAGCTGACCGAGCGGGGAGTATTTGCGATGAGGACGGTCGTATGGCCACCGTCCCGCAGATCCTGCAGGAGCTTCGTGATCTGTTTCGCGGTACAGGCCGGGCGGCACCGCCTCGATGAGGTCGTTCATGTTCAGCCACACAGTGACGACGTCGGGACGAGCCCGCTCGGCCTCCGGGACCTCGCGCGCCAGGGCCTTCTGCACGGTGGCACCGGGTATCCCCAGATTCACCAGTGATGCGGCACGGGGCAGAGCGGTTCGATAGAAGACCTGCGTCCACGCCTGCCGGACGGGATCCTGCCTCCGGTAACGCGAGTGGCCGCCTCATGCGGGCGATACTAGGAGCCGGGGGGTATGGCCATGCGCGACGGAGGGCCGGCGGTACCGAAGACTGTGGGCCGAGTCACGAGTTCCACGGTGGCGGCCATGATCCTCCTGGTGGGTTGCACCGGGCGGTCCGGTTCCTCACCTAGCTCACCGCCGGTGGCCCGCTCACCGAGCCTTTCCTCTCGGAGCGTTTCGGCTGCGGCGCTCTCCGCGCTGAAGTCTCCCGGGCTGGCCTTGCGACTTTCGGCCACCGGCTTGCTCACGTATGGTGAGGTGAGGGCAGACGTGTCCGGTTCTGGGGAGCTGACGACTGATGCTTCCCATCTCGTCCTGTCGATCGCCGCCTCGCGCACCCTCGTCCGCGAGGGCATCGTGTCGCGGGGCGTCCCGTATCTCAGAGCCGATCGAGGGCCCTGGGTCCGACAGCCGCGCCGGCCTGGGCCCCGGCCGGATCTTGCGGACGCCGGGGCGACCATTCGCCTCAACGCACTGATCGGGCGGTTGGAGGAGTTGTCGGCGGCCGGGTCGCTCGGTGGAGGAGACACGCGAGGATACCGGCTCTTGCCATCTCCTCAGTTCGAAGTCACCCCGGTGGACTTTGGGCTCGACGAGTCGACGTCCGGCTTCTCTGGATCGCTCGAAGTGATCGCCGACGGCCGGGGTATCCCCGGAACGCTGGTCCTGGACGCGGCATGGACGGAGCCGACCTCGGGCGATGGGTCAGGCATCCCGTGTAGCTGGCACCTCGAGCTATCTCTCTCCAAAGCCGCACCAGCGCCCATCAGGCCACCGCGCTCCCGGTGGCGGTCGTTTGCCAGCAACAAGGCTGGGTACCGGATCGCCTACCCCGCCGGCTGGTCGAGCGCTCAGTGCACGGTCGGCGGCCTCAGTGGGCGCTGCCTGTCCTCGAAGGATGGAACGGCCGAGCTGATGATCCGCCGGGTCGCACGTCCCTCGGGTTGGACACTCGACCGGCTGGCCAACCTGGAGGAGCGGGCGCTCCGCCGCGGAGCCGGGCTGGAGCGGGCGTCGACGGAGAACCTCGACCTCGGCCTGCAGCCCGCCTCGCTCCGGACATATCGAGGCTGGGAATCTGCGGTCACGGAGGTCCTGACCGTCCGAGGGAACGACGTGTACACGCTCTTGTGGTTTTCACATGGACAACCGAAGGAGGCCGACCGAGCCCGGCTGGGTCGGTTCCTCTCCACGTTCGAGCCTTCGGGAGCGGGGGCACCCGCCCCACGAGCGCGAGGCTTCCATACCGCACCGGTGCCGGGGCTCGAGGCCGGAGCGCGAGGGCCCGCGGTCCGCAGCCTTCAGGCCCGGCTGGCGGAGCTGCGTTACGACATCGGGGCCGTCGATGGGAAGTTCTCGAATGACACCCACCACGCAGTGGTCGCCTTCCAGAAAGTGAACGGTCTTCCCCGGAACGGACTCGTCGATCCCGCCACCTGGTCTGCCCTGTTCCACCCCATCGTGCCGGCGGCTCGCTACAGGTTGGGCGGCGCCTCCATCGAGGTCGACCTGACGCGACAGGTCGCGTACCTCGTTGGGAAGAACGGCCGAATCGACCGCATCCTCGACGCATCCACCGGTGGAGGCTACGAGTTCGTATCCAGAGGAGCCCACAAGGTCGCGATCACTCCCACCGGGACGTACCGGATCTACACGCAGATCGACGGGTGGTACGAGAGCAGCGTGGGGTGGATGTATCGGTCGAGCTTCTTCCTACGTGGGTTCGCACTGCACGGCGAAGGATCGGTACCCCCTTATCCAGCCAGCCACGGCTGCGTCCGGGTGACCCTGCCGGCCATCGACAGACTGTGGCCGAGTCTGTACCTGGGCATGCCCGTGTCCATCTACCGCACCTAGGCTTGACCGATCCCCACGATCGTCACCCCGCGTTCCTCCAGGGGAGTTCCGTCTACCTTCGTCCCCTGCCAGTGCCCTCGCCCCATTTCGACCGCCCAACTGTTCCCGCTACGATGAGATCGTGGGAAAACCCGACCACTCCCAAGTCGCACAGGGCGTTCATCGGCTGACCAAGGGCGTGGTGAACTTCTATCTGATCGAGGACGGAGGAAAGCTGGCGCTGATCGACGCAGGCACGCCCCGCGACTGGAACCTGCTGGCCCGCACGATCGCCGATCTGGGCCGCCGGCTGAGCGATCTCGAGACCATTCTGCTCACCCATGCCCACTCGGATCACACGGGATTTGCCGAACGCGCTCGCGTGGCCGCGGAGGCATCCGTGTGGATACACGCAGCCGACGGCGAGGTAGCCAAGGGGGGGAAGCCCGGCAAGAACGACGGCAAGACCAGCTCATACCTGCTCCGGCCAGAGTTCTATCGGACCCTGTTCTCGCTTCTTCGCCGCGGAGCCGGGAAGATCATTCCGATTCACGAGGTGTCGACGTTCGCCGACGGCGGAAGATTGGACGTCCCCGGACATCCCCGAGCCGTTCACGCTCCCGGACATACTCCGGGCAGCGCGGCCCTCTTCCTCGAGGAGCGTCGGATCCTGTTGACGGGCGACACCTTGGTGACCAAGAACCCGCTCACAGGACGAATCGGGCCGCAGATCATGCCGTCGGCGCTCAATCGGGATACCCAGCAGGCACTTCGGTCGATAGACCTCCTCGAGGCAATCCGCGCGGACGTGATCCTCCCCGGGCACGGTGAGCCCTGGCGGCAGGGCGTGGACGAAGCGGTACGGCTCGCACGAGAAGCAGGTCCATCGTAAGTGCAGCTTGGCTGAGAATCAGACGAAGTCGACTCCGTCCACACCGGGTGACGCTCATAATGACAACACATGAGCGGTCGGGAGGAGCGGGTCGCGCAGAACGAGTCGACGTCAAGGGAGATCAATGAACGGCTCCAAGAGGCCCACGATCAAGACTCCCCGGGTGAGTACATCCGCGTGGTGTGCGAGTGCGGCCAAGACACGTGTGACCGGGTGATCGCGATCACCACTGACGAGTACGAGCAAGTTCGGAGCGACCCCCGCCAGTTCGCGGTGATGCGCGATCACGTGATGGGGAATGTGGAGCGCGTGGTATACGAGACGGACCGCTTCGTGGTTGTGGCGAAGCGGGAGGGCACCCCGGCCGAAGTGGCCACCGAGGAGGACCCGAGGGGCTAAGCGCTCCTCGGTTCCATATCCTGCTCGAGCTCGAGTTCGAACCAGTACCGTCCGGACCCGGTTCCCCATCGGCTGGCCAGGCGATCGACCAGGTAAAGGCCCCATCCAGACTGGGCTCCGGGAGGGGGTCGGATGGATCCGGAAAGTGGTTGAGAATCTGACGGCCTCGATCGATCGTAGACGTCGACCCGAAGCCGGCCCCCCGACCAGCTCGCCCGAATCCGAATCTGGTCCCAGGGTCGCAGGCCAGCGTGTTGGATGCTGTTCGTGACGAGCTCGGATGCGAGCAGCCGCGCGTCGTCCAGTAGGACGGGGGGCAGGCCCAGATCCCCAAGGGCGTCCCGAACCCGAGACACCGCCTTTGGTGTCGGTGGCACGCGCAAGTCCATGGAGTGCCCGGCTCTTGCTGCTCGTGATGCAGACGCGTGGCCTTGCGGTTTCACCTTATGGGTTTTCCCGGGCTGCGCTTGATCACACGTGTGCACCATCCTGAACTCGAATCGGGGAGGGGAAAGATGCGGCTGGTGACCGTAGGCGTGGGAGCCCAGGACTCGCCCCGGTTCGCACCTGCGGGCCTGCTCGTGGCCCACCGGGGCGTGCGGGTGATGCTCGACGGTGGACCGGGTGCGGAGCCCCCTGGCAGGCTCGACGTGTGGCTGGTGACCGACGAGCGGGCCGAGCTGATCGGCGGGATCCGGCGCCTGGCTTGGAACCGAGGCCTGGACGTCCGCGCGGCCGACTTCGAGCGCGGTGGCCTCCGAGTCCTCTGCCGCCAGGTAAAGCACACGAATCACCCAACGTTCGGCTACCTCATCGTGGTCTCGGACCCGCCCATCAGAGCGGTGTGGGCTCCGGAGTTCCTCCAGTTCCCGAAGTGGGCGGCTGGGGCCGACCTGATGTTCGCCGAGGCCTCCGGGTGGAACCGGCCGATCCGCTTCGCAGGTGGCGTGGGAGGTCATCTCGATGCCCTGAGCGTTGCCCGCGAGGCCCGGCGCCACCGGATCCGCCGTCTCGTGTTCGCCCACATCGGCCGGCCCACCATCCGGGCCATGGACCTGGGGGAGAGGCCCCCGTTCGGCGAGTTCGCCCGGGACCGCCAGGCCTTCCTGGTGCGGAAGGGACCTGTCGAATTCGCCCGGCGTCGGTAATCTAAGACGTCCCATCCGGCGGTTGCCGGATCCGGAAAGTTCATGCGTACTGTGACCAGGCCCCTCTTCGTGCGCGCGGAGTTCGAGGGACTCCTGCGCCGAAAGCGCCTGCGCTTCCCCGACCCGCTCGAACAGCGATTTCGGGAGAGCTACTTCGAGCGGTGGGTCAGCACGAACCGAGCCGCCTTCGTGGGCGGCCTCGTGGTCCTGGTGGGGTTCGGGATCGTGGACCGCTGGGCCGCGCCCCATTCCTTGCGGGCAGTCTGGCTGCTGCGGTTTGGGATCGGCTGTCCTGCGGTCGCGCTCCTCCTGCTCCTGTCGTTCACCCCCGCCTATCGCCGGATCATGCAGCCGGCCACCGCCGCGGTGGTCGCCTTGGTGGGTGTCCTGATCACCCTGATGGAGCTGGTCATGCGGCCCGACGATCCCGGCTACAACCTGTACATGTTTGGGATCGCGCTCGTGGTGTTTTTCGGGTATGCGGCTCCCCGGCTTCGGTTCTGGTACGCCGTGGCGGCCGGGTGGGCTGCTGTGCTCTCCTCGTCGGGGATCGCGTTTGACCACTCCCATATGGCACCAATCACAGGCCACGGTGCACTTCGTCGTCATCGAGGCCTTTCTCTTCGGCAGCTGCGTGATCGGGACCTTCGCCAGCTATTTCCTGGAGTCGGGAGCCAGACGCAACTTCCTGCAGCAGCTGCTGATCGAGCAAGAGCGGCAGCGCTCAGAGGCGTTGCTGCTGAACGTTCTGCCTGCGCCCATCGCCGATCGCCTCAAGGGGGGCGAAGAGGTCGTGGATGCGTTCGACGAGGTGACTGTGCTGTTCGCCGACATCGTCGACTTCACGCCGTTCTCGGCCACCCTCACCCCGCACGAGCTCGTGACCTTCTTGAACGAGGTGTTCTCCCGCTTCGATGCGCTCGTCGAGCGCGACGACCTTGAGAAGATCAAGACGATGGGCG
Organism: Actinomycetota bacterium; assembly: GCA_036505215.1. Lineage (GTDB taxonomy): Bacteria > Actinomycetota > UBA4738 > UBA4738 > UBA4738 > DASXTW01. The sequence goes on from DASXTW010000215.1 coordinate 5,726, forward strand.
ACGCGTACATGGTGGTCGGGGGCATCCCGAGCCCGCGGTCCGATCACGCCGAGAGGATCGCCGACCTCGCGCTCGAGATGCAGGAGGAGGCCGGTCGCATGGCCGAGGGCATCGGCGCGGGTATCCAGCTCAGGATCGGACTGAACACCGGACCCGTGGTGGCCGGGGTCATCGGCACTCGGAAGTTCAGCTACGACCTGTGGGGCGACACGGTCAACACGGCGAGCCGGATGCAGGCCATCGCTGCCCCGGGGAAGATCGAGGTCACCCAACGGCTGTATGAGCGGCTGAATGAGGCCTACAGATTCGAGGGACCGACGGCCGTGCTGGTAAAGGGGAAGGGCGAGATGTTGACCTACCGTCTCACCGGCCGGCGACCGGGCTCCGCGGTCGAGGAGCTTCGGTTGGGCGCCGGCGCCTTGCAGCCCGGAGGCTAGGTGGACTGCAAGGCTCCCCGACGTCGAATTCGATGACCTCGTCTAGCTCGCCTTACGGATTGCCTCGATCAGTTCCCACTTGCCCATAGTGGATCGGCCGGGGATGCCCTTCTTCTTGGCCACCTCGTAGAGGTCCTGCCGCGTCCGGTCTTCGAGGTTCCGGCCGGGCTTCCCGCCTCGGGCCCGGGACTTCGCGGCCTGCCGGCTGAGGTCCTGTCGCACCGCCTTCGGTAGATGGAGGATCGTCTTCTTCGATTTCGCGGCCTGACGCGCCTTCACGATGTTCCGCTTGGCCGCTCGCACTTGCTCTTGCGTGGCCACGCAGCATCACCTCCATGCCATATCGGCCACTCAAGGCATACCCATCTCACGACTTCCCGACGCACGATGGTCCTCCCTCGCCCTCGTCGGGCGGATGTGGGGCAGAGAAGAGATGAATGGCCGATCAGGGTAGCGTGGTAGAGTGCCGCTCCTCGTGGACTGGCGGCTCGAACTGGTGCAGGTTCCGGTCTCGGACGTGGACCGCGCGAAAGCCTTCTACACCGAAAAGGCCGGCTTCAATGCGGACCATGACCACAGGGTCAGCGAGGAGATCCGCTTCGTCCAGCTCACTCCTCCCGGGTCGGCCTGCTCGATCGCCTTGGGGACCGGGCTGGGCACTATGCGGCCGGGCTCTGTCCAGGGCTTACAGCTGGTGGTCTCGGACATACACGCCGCGCGGAAGGAGCTCGTCGAGCGTGGGGTCGAGGTCAGTGAGGTCCAGGAGTTCGACTGGGGCTCGTTCGTCTTCTTCAGCGACCCGGACGGCAACGGCTGGGCCGTGCAGCAGGTCCCCGCTCGCAGCTAGACCCATAGAAGGCTCAGCCCGCGAAGAACTCCGGCAACACGGGAGCCAGGACAGCCGGGGGGACGTCGTGGAACTGACTTTCCAGGGAGCAGTGCTGCGCATTGGAGAGGGCGTCCGCGACCGCCTTCGCCGCTCGGCGCAGCCATGCCTTCCAGAGCCGGCCACATCGGCGCGTTGTCTACCGCGTACGGCGCGGTGTCCCCACTTGCGGCTCGGCCTCGACGCTCATACGTGACAACGGTGAAGTACGGTGCCAGGAGCGCAGACAGCGGCGCGCCAGTTGATCGATCGTTGAACGCACCGCCCACCAGGATGATCGTCGGTCCCTCATCCGACCGATCGTCTCAGCCTGTCCCAGGTCGATCCGGGGTAGGCAGCGCGGATCCGGGCCTCGCCCTCGTCGCCGAGGAAGTTGACGTACGCGCCATCGTTACCCTGGCGCAGCGCCCGCAGCTGTGCAACCGGCATCATCGCAGTCGATGCCTGCAGCTGCTCGAGGATCGTATCCGCGGCGCTACGGTCGATGGCATCGACGAACATCGTGCGCGTAATCGCCACCGGGTGGTAGCCCTCCTCCTCCGGCAGGTAGATCTCCGGATAGGGCATGGGCCGGACCATGTCGGCGATCGGTGTGGCGAGTGCCCGGAAGGGTGCGACGGCGCGCTCGCCCGCCCGGCCGCCGGCGGCATGGGCCAGGATGGCCATGATGATGAGCTTGCCGTGGTGCTCGGGGGCACGAATGGCATCGGTGGCGCGAGCATGACGTTGGCGATGGTCGAGAGCTCCTCCGGCGCGGCCTCCGCTTCGGCGACGAACGAGGCGATGGCATCGCAGGTGGCCGGCAGGATCAGGATCCCGCCCACGATCGTGCCGACCTCGTGCAGCCGGAACTGGAACCGGGTCGCCACACCAAAGTTGCCGCCCCCGCCGCGGATCGCCCAGAAGAGGTCCGGGTATGTCTCGGCGTCCACGCGGAGGAGCTGGCCGTCCGCCGCTGCGGACGGCGATCTCGAGTCCGGTCTCTCGAGCGAGCCAGACCACGCGCGACACGTCGGCATCGTTCGCGACCCGTACGATGACCGCCGGCCTGCGATCGATCCCGCCGTAGAAGACGGTGCGTGCCTCCTCGTACCCAGCGTCGTCCGGCGCGATCACTCGACCGCTGACGTCAGCCCGGAGTTGCGGGATCGAGATGGCGGCGGTATTGGAAGGGGAGGGCTGCATCGGGGGCTCCCTTGCATGTCGATGGTCGTCGACTCAGGGACTCCCCTTTCGATCAGAACTCATCGGCGAGACCGACGAATTCTCTGATCTTGACAAGAAAACTTGTCGGTGGCAGCATGTGTGCATGATCGATGTGGCGGTGATCGCAGACCCAGCGGTGGCCGAAGTGACGCTGGACCCGGTGCGGGCCAGGCTGCTGGGCGAGCTGGCCGAGCCCGGTTCGGCCACCATGCTGGCCGCCAGGGTCGGCCTGTCACGGCAGAAGGTGAACTACCACCTGAAGGCGTTAGAGCGGCACGGGCTGGTCGAACTCGTGGAAGAGCGCAGGAAGGGGAACGTCACCGAGCGGCTGCTGCGTGCCACGGCGGCGTCGTACGTGATCTCGCCCGCCGCGCTCGCGGCGGTGCAGCCCGACCCGTCGAGATCCCCCGACCGTCTCTCGGCCCGGTGGCTGATCGCGCTCGCCTCCCGGCTGGTCCGGGAGGTCGGCGAGCTCGTCGCCGGCGCGACGCAGGCCCGAAAACGAGTCGCGACGTTCGCGATGGACGGCGAGGTCCGGTTCGCCTCGGCAGCCGATCGCGCTGCCTTCGCCGAAGAATTGGCGAGCGCGGTCACCGCGCTGGTCAGCAAGTACCACGACGAGACGGCGGAGCGCGGGCGTGATCACCGCGTGATCGTCGCCATCCATCCGAGCGTGAAGACGCAAACGGCCCAGAACGACGGGAAGGAGTCCTGAGATGGCCCATCCATTCGAAGTGCGCAAGGAGATCGAGGTCGAGGCGACCCCAGAAGAGGTGTGGGAAGCGATCGCGACCGGCCCGGGGCTCGACGCCTGGTTCATGGGGCGGAACGAAGTCGAACCAGGAGAGGGCGGCAAGGTGCGAATGACCCTTCCGGCCTGGACCCTGGAGTCCAGCGTGACCGTCTGGGACCCACCGAGGCGGTTCGTGACCGACACCGGCAAGGATGAGGATGGGCGCCTCATGGTATTCGAGTACCTCATCGAGGGACGAGATGGAGGAAGCACTGTCCTTCGGTTCGTCCACAGCGGCTTCCTAGCAGGTGATGACTGGGAGACCGAGTACGAGGCGCTGAAGAGCGGCGACCCCATGTACATCCACAAGCTCGCCCAGTACCTGAAGTATTTCAGGGGTCGCACGGCGACGCCCGTCGACGTGTATGGACCGCAGGTGCCGGATCGAGAGCAGGCGTGGGTGACGTTCAGGACGGGACTCGGGCTGCCTGGCGCCGTCGCCGAGGGCGACCAGGTACGGCTCACGCCGGAGGGGCTCCCGCCGATGGACGGTGTCGTGGACTGGGTCTCGCCGGAGACGCTTGGCGTGCGCACGAGCGACGGGCTGTACCGGTTCATCCATGGGCTCGGTGGAACCGTGGTCCTCGGGCACCACATCTTCGCCGACGTCGACCAGCAGGCGACCGAGCAGGCCTGGCAAGCTTGGGTCGACCGCGCGTTCGCCTAGGCCGCGCGGATGGCCCGCCCAAATCGAAAGGGGGATCTCATGGACACGGTCACCTCGAAAGACGGCACCACCATCGCGTTCGATCGGTTGGGTGAGGGATCGCCGGTCATCCTTGTGAGCGGTGGTTCGACGGATCGGATGGCGAACGCACCGCTGGCCGAGCTCCTGGCACCCCACTTCAAGGTGTTCAACTACGACCGCCGGGGTCGAGGCCCGAGCGGAGACACGCCTCCGTACGCGGTCGAGCGCGAGGTCGAGGACATCGACGCCGTCATCTCCGCGGCCGGTGGATCCGCGTTCTTGTACGGAACGTCTTCCGGTGGGGTGCTTGCCCTGGAGGCGGCGGCGAGCGGGCTCGCCATCACGAAGCTGGCGTTGTGGGAGCCGCCGTTCATCCTCGACGAGAATCGCAGGCCGCCGACCGATCAGGTCGAGCAGTACGACAGGATGCTCGCAGAGGGTCGGCGAGGTGACGCGGTCGAGTACTTCATGACGAAGGTGGTAGGCTTTCCGCCTGAGTTCGTCGCCCAGGCCCGCAACGCGCCCTTCTGGAAAGCACAGGAGGATCTGGCGCACACGCTCCCCTACGACGCAACCATCATGGGCGACTACTCGTTGCCGACCGAGCGAGCAGCTTCAGTCAAGGTTCCCACGCTCGTGATCGCCGGTGGCGCGAGCTTCCCGTTCATGCGCGAAACCGCGGAGGCGTTGGCGAAAGCCTTCCCCAATGGTCAGACCCGCACGCTGGAGGGTCAGTCGCACGACGTGGCCCCCGCGGCGATGGCTCCCGTGCTGAAGGAGTTCTTCGCCGGTGAAGACGCTGGCCGGGACGGTTCGTCATGACCGGGGACTACGCCTCGGTGAACGGCCCCGAGATGTACTACGAGGTCCACGGCCCCGGCGGGCCACTGGTGCTCCCCCACGGCGGTCTGTCGACGATCGAGGTCGACTTTGGGGCGGACCTGCCGGGCCTGGCCAGGACCCGGCAGGTCATCGCCGGTCGAGCAGCAAGCCCACGGGCACACCGGGGACATCGATCGCCCCCTGAGCCACGAGGCCATGGCCGAGGACACGGTTCGCCCTTCTCCGGGGGTTCCAGATCGAGAACGCCGGCTTCTTCGGTTACAGAATGGGAGGCGGCATCGCCATGCAGATCGCGATTCGGCATCCGGACCTGGTGCGCAAGCTCGTGTTCGCCGGAGGGACGGCCTACACCCCCGACGGCTTCCATCCCGAGGGGCTCGGCGGGATGATGCAGATGAGGCCCGAGGACCTCGCCGGAACGCCATTTCACCAGGCCTACCTGAGGGCGGCGCCGAATCCGGAAGATTGGCCCGCACTGATCGCCAGGATCACGGAGCTGTTCCGGAACTGGGCCGGCTTCGCACCGGAAGTCATCCGGTCGGTCAAGGCACCCACTCTCCGCCGGCGGGCGTGGGGACGGCGCGACCGTTACCAAGCTCGAGGGCGCGTCAACGTCATCTGGTCGGTACGGAACCACACGTGATGTTGGCCGCGCTCGCGGTCATGGCGCTGGCCTGATCCGACGCCATGATGGCCGCCGCGTTCCCCACCTCGGCCAGCGACGTCAGCCGGTTCAGCATCGTCTTCCCCCGCAACCACGCGATGAGTTCCCCACGCGTCATGCCCTTGCCGGTCCCGTAGTCGGGAAACACGTCGCCATGGAGCGCCTCGGGTATCCCTGTCGTTTGCAGCCAAACGACGCGGACACCATGCGGCCCGAGTTCGCACGCCCACTGTCGGCACAGACTCTCGATGGCGTCGAATGCGACTCCAGTGCCGCCCACGTCGGGGATGGCCTGACGGGCGGTCGTTGCGGTGATCGCAAGGATCACGCCCGATCCCCGTTTGACCATGTGCCGCGCGGCCGCCCTTGCGGTCAGGAACAGCGCCCTCATGGCGTTCGTGATCGGACGAGCGAAATCCTCGAATGGCATCTCGATCAGCGGTGCCCCATGAACGTCACCGTGGCTGATCGCGCTGAACGACACGTCAATGCTTCCCGCTTTCTCAACCACGGCGTCGGCGTGCTTGTCGACGGCCTGCTCCTCGAGAGCATCGACCTGCGCTGTCTCGGCCTCTCCTCCTGCGGCGGATATCTCCCCGGCCACCTTGTCCAGTGTTGCGAGGGTGCGACCGGCAAGGAAGATCTTCGCCCCCTCGCGGGCGAATGCGCGGGCCACCGCACCGCCGACCGACCCGCCCCCTCCGTAGATCACGGCGTTCTTGTTCTCGAGAAGCACGTCCACCTCCTCTGTCGAGTGTCCGGTTGAAGAGGGGCCAGCCTAGACCCCCTGATGCAGCGCCGGACACGCTACATTGCTGGTCGCATGGCAGAACTGCCGACTGGGACGGTCACGTTCCTGTTCACCGACATCGAGGGCTCCACCCGGCTGCTCCAGGACCTCGGTGATCGATACGCGGCGGTCCGGGACGGGCACGCTGCGATCGTTCGCCGGGCCATCGGCGAGGGCGACGGTGTCGAGGTCAGCACCGGAGGGGACTCCTTCTTCGTTGCTTTCCCCAGCCCGGTGGGAGCGGTCCGAGCCGCGGTGGTCGCCCAGCGAGGCCTGGCCGCCCGCGACTGGTCCCCGGGCCTCCCCGTGCGGGTCCGGATGGGCCTCCACACGGGGGAGGGCGTTCTCAGCGGGGACGACTACGTCGGCATCGACGTGAATCGGGCCGCGCGGATCGCCGACGCGGCCCACGGGGGGCAGGTCATCATCTCCGAAGCCACACGGGGGCTCGTGGAGCACGTCCTCCCGGAGGGAGTCTCGCTTCGAGACCTCGGGGACCACCGCCTGAAGGACATCCTCCACCCGGAGCACCTTTACGACCTCGTGATCGAGGGTCTCCCCGCCGACTTCCCGCCGCCCCGGACGCTCGATGCCAGGCCGAACAATCTCCCTCTGCAGCTCACCTCGTTCGTGGGCCGGGAGGAGGAGATGGCCGAGGTCAGGCGGCTCCTCGGCCGGACCCGGCTCCTCACCCTCACCGGAGCCGGGGGGACCGGGAAGACCCGGCTGGCCCTTCAGGTTGCCGCGGAGATCCTCACCGAGTACGGAGACGGCTCCTTCTTCGTGGACCTGTCTTCGGTGACCGATCCTGGCCTTGTTCCCTCGGCCGTGGCCCGGACCCTTGGGGTTCAGGAGGTGGCCGGGCGCCCCATCCTCGAGGTCGTGAAGGATCACCTCCGCGACAAGGAGCTCCTCCTGGTCGTCGACAACTTCGAACAGGTGGCGGAGGCGGGGCCGGTGCTCGAGGAGCTCCTCACCACGGCCCCGAGCCTGAAGGTGGTGGTCACCTCGCGCGTCGTGCTGTCCCTCCGGGGCGAGCAGGAGTACCTGGTGCCGCCGCTCGAACCTCCCGATCCAAAGCGGCTCCCCGACCTCCCCACGCTGCGCCAGGTCGAAGCGGTCCTGCTCTTCACCCAGAGGGCCCTGGCGGCGAATCCTGGCTTCCGCGTGACGGAACAGAATGCCCCGGCCGTGGCGGAGATCACCGCTCGGCTCGACGGCCTCCCCCTGGCCATCGAGCTGGCGGCCACTCGGACGAAGGTCCTGACGCCCGAGCAGATCTTGCCCCGGCTCCAGCAGCGCCTCTCGATCCTCACCTCGGGAGTCCGGACGCTCCCGCAGCGCCAGCGAACCCTCCGCGACGCCATCGCCTGGAGCCACGACCTCCTCGACGACCCCGAGCGACGCCTGTTCGCCCGGCTGTCGGTTTTCACCGGAGGGTGGACCCTCGAGTCGGCCGAAGCCGTGTGTGAGCCGGGGGCTCTCGGCCTGGACGCCCTCGATGGGCTCACGTCCCTCGTGGACAAGTCGCTGATTCGAAGGACTGAGCCCGCCGAGGGCGACCTCCGGTTCTCCATGCTGGAGACGATCCGGGAGTTCGGGCTGGAGCAGCTCGGGGCCGGGGGCGACCTGGACCTGATCCTCGGGCGCCACGCCGAGCACTTCCTCGACCTGGCCGTGGAGGCCGAACCCCACCTCACCTCCGACGACCAGGGAGCGTGGCTCGACCGGTGCGACCTCGAGCATCCCAATATGCGGGCGGCCATCCGGTGGGCCATCGAGGCCGGGGAGGCCGACCGGGCCCAGGAAGCTGCCGGTGCGCTGTGGCGATTCTGGCAGCAACGAGGCCACCTGGCGGAAGGTCAGGCGTTGTTCGAGGAGATCCTGGCGATGCCGTCGGGGCAAGGGGAGACCCCGGCCCGGGCCAAAGCCCTGATTGGTGCGGGAGGGATCGCCTGGTGGCAGAAGGACCGCGAGGCGGCCGGAGCCTTCTACGGCGAGGCCCTGGCCATCGAGCGGGGGCTCGGCGACCCGGCTCGGATCGCGGAGGCCCTGTACAACCTGGCCTTCGTCGTCGCCGGGGAGGACATCGAATCCGCCGCCCGACTGCTGGATGAGAGCCTCGACCTGTTCCGCCGGGCCGGCGACGAGCGTGGGGTGGCGCAGGTCCTGACGATGCTCGTCATCCGGGACGCCCAGGCCGGCGACTGGGGCCGCGTGATCGACAGCCTCGAGGAGGTCGTGGCCATCTGGCGGCGGGTGGGAGATCGCCTTCACCTCGCGTTCGACCTCGTCTGGCTGGCCTTCGCCTACGGCCGCGGGGGCCGCCGGGGGGACGCCCGGTCCGCAGCACTCGAGTCCCTGGAACTGTTCCGCACGGTCGACAATGCCACGGGGATCGGCATCGCCCTCACAGATCTGGCGTTCCTGGCGACGTGGGAGGGCCGTCACGAAGACGCCATCCGGCTGGCCGGGGCCTCGGAATCCCTACGCGAGCGGGTCGGTGGCCCTCCCGGCGGCTTCGCCGGCATACTCGAGGGGGATCCGGTTGCGGAGGCCAGCACGCACCTCTCGGAGGACGCGGCCCGGCGAGCCTTGGAGGAAGGACGGGCCATGAGCGTGGAAGAGGCCGTGGCCTTCGCCCGGGAGGAGTCCGGGGCCTGAACAACCAAGGAGACTGCATCGTGGATCTCAAGCTCGAGCTCGTGCTGATCCCCGTCTCGGATGTGGACCGCGCCAAGACCTTCTACGTCGACAAGGTCGGCTTCAACCTGGACGTCGACCATCAGGCCAGCGACGAGTTCCGCGTCGTCCAGATGACGCCGCCGGGCTCGGCATGCTCGATCACTCTCGGGATTGGGCTCACGGACGCCGAGCCGGGTTCAGTCCGGGGCACGCACCTGGTTGTCGCCGACATCGAGGCCGCTCGTGCCGAACTCGTCGAGCGCGGGGTGGATGTCAGCGAGATCCGCCACTTCGAGTCGGGCACGTGGAAGCCGGGCCCTGATCCCGAGCGCCGCGACTACGGCTCGTTCGCCGACTTCAGCGATCCCGACGGCAACACCTGGGTCCTGCAGGAGAGGCGAGGGGGGCCGGTGAGATGACCGGCCACTGCTACCGGATGCTCGCCTCGTTCGGCGCCCTGTACCACGCAATGCGATGAGTTTCGCCCTGCCGACCGGTCTGTCCTGACGCGGAGTACAGCGAAAGGAGATGCCCGTTTGTCCGGTCCCGAGGGGTCGTCGGCGAGGCCTGCGGGTGCGCCGGGACCGCCTCGCGAGCCCAGCGCGACCGTCTTGGTCCTCAGCCATCCGATCGCTCGAGCCGACATCCCGGTCCTCTGCCGGCGCCTCCGCGAGGTGCTGGAGGACAGCGAGGCCGATCTGACCGTGTGCGATGCTCGCGCGCTCGTCGACCCGGACGCCGTCACGGTGGATGCCGTGGCCCGGCTGCAACTCACCGCTCGGCGGCTCGGGCGCCAGGTCCAACTCCGGCACGCGTGTGACGAGCTGCACGAGCTGCTCGCCCTGATGGGGCTCCGCGACGTCCTGTTGGTCTGTGGGGAGTTGTTACCGCTCGAGCCGGGAGGGCAGGCCGAAGAGCGGGAAAAGGCTCGCGGTGCCGGGCATGGGCAGGACCCAGGTGGCCTCCGGTAGCGCCTCGCCAAGTGGTACACCGGCCGTCCTCGCGGGCCCGAGATCCATGGGGCGGGCGCGACGCTCTTTCCCGTTCAGCATGTCGAGGCACGTTGGTCGCGATGCGGCACAGCCACGAGCGAAGCGCCGCTCGGCCCTCGAACTGTTCGAAGCTCCGCCACGCTCGCAGCAGCGTCTCCTGCACGGCGTCCTCCGCCTCGAATGCCGATCCCAGCATTCGGTAGGCGTACGCGGTCAGCTCCCTCCGAT
>DASXTW010000216.1:0-3903 GCA_036505215.1 Actinomycetota bacterium
ATGTCAGCAGTGCATCAGGCGCAACTGTCGCGACCCCGCAGAGGGGTCATGGACTTCCTGGAATGGGCCTCGCGTACCCTGGCGACGGGGATGCTCCCTGGACTCATCGTGGGACTGGTCGTCGGAGGCGTGGGCTCGCGCCTGGCCATGCGCGTCATGACGTTGACCTCGGAGCCGGCCGCGCGGGGGCTGGAGACGGACTTCGGGGCGACCGTGGGGAGGATCACGTCGGGAGGGACCCTCTTCCTGTTGATCGCCGGAAGCGTCCTGGGAATGGCGGGAGGAATCGCGTACGTGGCGATCCGGCGCCTTCTTCCCGGCAGGGGGTGGGTGAAAGGACTGGTCTTCGGGGCGCTACTGCTCGCCCTGGCCGGGAGGATCCTCATCTCCCCCGACAACCCTGACTTCCTGATCCTCTCTCCAGCCGGGCTCGCGGTGGCCATGTTCTCGGCGCTCCCGATCCTCTATGGCCTCCTCTTCGTTCCGCTGCACCGCCGCCTCGAGCCGAAGATCGCCGGCGTCCGCGGTCCTGTCCTGGTCATCATCACCCCCGTGCTGGTGGGACTCCTGCCGCTCGTGCTGCTCGGGGGTTTTGGGGTGCTCGTGATCGCCGGGTCGCTCCTCGCCTGGGTGTTCGCGAGATCGATCGGGGAGCGGGAGCAGCGGGTGCTTCGTCTCGCCGGCTCTGCCCTCGTTGCGGGCCTGGCCATATGGCGGGGCGCTCTTTTCGTCAGCGGCGTCGCGGACATCCTGTCGAGGGGGCTTTGACGGGAGGGCCGAGAGGTAGGGCGCACATGCCGGGCCGGCGGCAGACGCCGTATCACCGTGTCGGCCTGTGGCTGACCCAGGTACGTCCCTGGCGTCTATTTCCTTCGGTACCTCTGGACCCCACTAGACCGACTGATGTACCGGCTGCGGCACGGGCGCCATGGGATCGGCCCCCGCACTCTGCCATGCATGCTGTTGACCACGATCGGGCGCAAGACCGGCCGCTCTCGCTCGACGCCCGTGTTGTACCTCCAGGAAGGTCCGAGCTACGTGATCGTCGGTTCCAATTACGGACGCCGAGGTCACCCCGCGTGGACGCACAATCTGATGTCCACCCCTGAGGCGACGGTCCAGATGGGGGACCGGACCGAGAAGGTGCTGGCCCGACGGACGAGCGCTGAGGAGTTGGAGCTGTACTGGCCGCGGCTGCTCGAGATCTGGCCCGGGTGGCACACCTACAGAAAGATGACGGGCCGCGAGTTCCGGATGTTCGTGCTCGAGCCAGCACCGATGCCCGATCCGACTGCCGAGCGCACTGACTGACGGTGGGTCGCCTCGAGCCTCACGGGCCCGTGCAGTCGATTCTGCTATAATAAATAGCAATAAGCCACGGATGCCCTTCCGGGTCCCCGGCCTCGATCTGATAGACCTACCTGAGTCTGTTACCTCCTGGCCCCGAGTTCGCCAGAGCGTCCCTTCCAGAAAGGGGCCGAGATGATCAGACTCAAGGACCGGATCCTCACCGATCCACCGCCGCCGGATGGAATCGATCTTCCGCCGATGCGCGAGCCGGAATCGCTCGAGATGCCTACCCCACATGTTGCCTATGCCGGCGCCACGGTGATGACCTCCAAACAGCTTGCTGCGGCGGGATCTGCAGCCGTCCCACCGCCGCCTGGGTTCGACCGGTTCGGCTATCGGGTGTCGCACATGACCGATCGCTTCGTTCTGAGCGGCAGCAGCGACGCCTACCGGATCTGGAAATTCCAATCTGCCGAGCGGGCGATCGAATTCCCGGTGACCGAGGAGGGCTGGGCCCTCGCTTGGACGACATTCCGGAGGCTGGACAACCAGGCAGCCTAGTCGGGTTGGGACGAGCTGCTGCAGTGCCCGCTAGGGGCGAACTTCCGTTACGTCAACGAAGGCAATCGTGAAGGGAGGCAGCCCCTGCGCCGACCACACCGTGTTTGCGCCATCTCTTAGCAGGTGTTCCGCCGCAGACCTGGCTGCCATTTCGTCTCTCGCATCGAGCGTCACTTGAACGAGGACGGTTCCCGAGTCTCCGCGAGTGAGAACGGGCTTCACGTGGTCCTCAGCCAGTAGATCGGTCAGATCATCGATCCCCTCGTCGCTGAGAGAGCCGTCATCGTCCCTCGCCAACTCGAGCCGAACCAGCCACGTCTTGACCATCCGCAGCCGATTGTAGTCCCGGAAGAGCGAGAGACTTACTTGTCCTTTTCGGGATGCCAGACCTTTACTTCGCCCGGCTTGCCCTCCCGCTCGAGGAACGTAATCAGTTCCGGATCGGGGCTGTAGGGAGGCGGTTCCTCCATGACCGGCTGCTCGGGGGGCGGTCCCTCGCCACCCGAGTCGTCGCCCACTTCGCCCGAAGGCGGCTCGCGATCATCAATCATGGTTTGTTCTGGTGACCCCGCGTGTCGTCCGGCCGTCCGCCACGCTCGTCGAGATCCGGGACCTGGGGCGGAGGATCTGGGAGGGGCGGCGGCTCCTCGGGGTCGGAAGGGAGCCCCGAAGGCTCATCGTCTCCAAGGAGCAGGGCAAGGTTTCGATCCGCTGCGCGGTTAGCACGACGAGCTGGGCCTCTCGAGAGCCAGCCCAAGTCGTTTACCACATCTTCTTGTTGCGACGGAGGGGGAGGAAGCTTGGGGCCAGTTTCGGTGGGCCGAGCAGCTCGTGTCTTCATGAGGACCTCACCAGGTCAATCATCGCAGCCGCCGCTACCGCCAAGGCTACCACCGAGAAACTGGCCAAGCTCCACGAAAAGAGCCGCGCCTTCCGCATGAGCCTGACTCGATTACGCTCCAGGGCCCGAAACCGGGTGGAGAGGAATCGATATTTGATGTCTGCCGGGTCGGATTCGCCGAATCGCCACATCTGCTCGGGGCCAGGACTGCGATCGTACTCTTCAGTCCGGAAGGCACCGAAAGCAAGAACGCCGCCGACCAGGAGCCCGAGAATCGAGCCTACCGCTACCCACTTGGAGGTACCGGACAGCCTGCTGGCCACCGACGCCACGAGGCCCGCGGCCAGGGCGTGAAGTCCGACGAGGGCGCCAGCCTTGGTGTCCAGGGCATCAACTTGGCGCATCTGAGCCTCGAGGCGCCGTTCCGCTAGATCCCACACGAATGGCGTCCCCGGTGGGACGTCGTCTCCTGCCATGGTCGGAGGATAGGCGGAGGCTACGACACGGAGTCCTCGTCGCGAGGCGTTGGACCGGCGACAATGGAGGCCCCGCGCTGCACCCATCGAAGGCGGGCGCCTCGACCGACATGGACCTGGAGACCCGAGAATCGACGCATCCTGACCTTCCCGCGGAGCAGGCCTGCCTCGATCGCGCCTACGAGTGCCTCGAGGACATGCGCCAGCAGGCGGCCCGGGGCGCGCGGATCGTGGTGGCCGGGGACCCGTACGCCGAGGAGGCCATCTACCAGATGTTCCTGTCCCGGCTGGCGGACCTGTCGGAGGAGACGGCGCTGTGCTTCGGCCGGATCGACCGGGTGGACGGCATGCGATGTCCTGCCTTCGGTCTGGTGGTGCATGTCCATCCCACGTCTTAGCGCTGGACCACCGACAATCGGGTGCGCGAACTGGAGGAGCGACGATGACGGACGAACCAAGACATCCAGACACCTGTGAGGCCTGCCGCACCATAGACCGGGCTGATGGCGTAGAGGAAGGCAAGCTCTATCGGAGCTTTGCCCCGGATCCCCGGGCCGAACACCGGTTCGTGCGCGGCGTCGAGCACGCACAGCACCGCGTGGCCGACGCCATCAGCGGTTTCGCCGGGTCGATTCCGTTCATCTACATCCATGTAGGAAGCCCGGTCGGAGCTGCGGGCCGAATTCGACTTCCGCAATAACGTTCGGGGGGAAATCTGGGCTGCCCACATCGGCC
>DASXTW010000217.1:0-31848 GCA_036505215.1 Actinomycetota bacterium
CAGGATCATCCCCCTCAGATTCGTCCTCGGTAGTAGCAAGCGGCTCAATGACTGAGTTTAGCTGGATACGTGTGTCAAGTTTATAGTTCCCACGTATGTTCGAGTAGGATCAGCGCGAGCGATGCGCTGGGACAACCTTCGGTTGGTGGAACCCGAGGGCAAGGAGAGGATGACCCTCCCCTTGTTCGAGCAGGGCGCCGTGGTTCGCCGGTTCGACACTCCGGAGTTCCGTGGGATCACGTTCTACGAGGTCCGGGCCAAGTCGATCATCAACCATGTCCCCGAAGCCTCCCGCGTCCCTTTTCGATGGACGATCAACCCCTACAGAGGATGCAGCCATGCTTGCCGCTACTGCCTACAGGGTGAAACTCCCATCCTGATGGCAAACGGCTGCACAAAGCCGTTGGCCAAAGTGCGCGTGGGAGACGATATCTACGGCACGGCCCGAGTCGGGAACTATCGCCGATACACGCGTACTCAAGTTCTCGCGCACTGGGCGACGGTCAAGTCCGCGTATCGGATCACGTTGGAGGATGGAACCCAGCTCATCGCCAGCGGGGACCACCGGTTCTTGTCCGATCGGGGCTGGAAGCACGTCACCGGCCGGGAACAGGGTCGGGAACGCAGGCCATTTCTGACCCTGAACAACAAGCTGATCGGAACGGGAAGGTTCGCCGAGCCACCCAAGGACAACGCCGAATATCGGGCAGGCTATCTGTCCGGGATGATCCGAGGCGACGGATACCTTGGCTCCTACTCGTACTTCGACACCGGTGGGCGTTACGGAATCATCCATCAGTTCCGTCTGGCCCTTGTCGATGTCCAAGCGCTGCAACGGACGCGCGAATACCTGGTCGGCTTCGGCATCAGGACAACCGAGTTCGTCTTCCAGCGAGCATCGGTCGGCAGGAAAGAAATGACTGCAATCCGAGCCACTTCGCGGGAAAGCGTCCTAGCCATCGAGGAAATCATTCGCTGGCCTGCTTCCCCGACGGACGATTGGCGTAAGGGATTTCTTGCCGGCATCTTCGATGCAGAAGGGGGCTTCAGCGGCTGTGTTCGAATCTCCAATACGGATCGCGCGATCCTCGATCAGATCAAGTCATGCCTGCGTCGGTTGGGGTTCTCCTTCATCGCCGAGCCCCCCCGCACCCCTACGAACAAGCCCGTCACGTACATCCGGCTGCTGGGCGGCCTTCGAGAGTGTCTGCGCTTCTTCCATACGATGGATCCCGCGATCACGCGCAAGAGAACGATCGATGGGATCGCTCTCAACAGTGATGCACCGTTGCGCGTGGTGTCGATTGAGCCACTCGGCATGGAACTTCGTATGTTCGACATCACCACGGGGACAGGGGATTTCATCGCCGACGGCGTGGTGAGCCACAACTGTTTCGCTCGGAATACCCACACTTACCTCGACCTCGACTACGGCGAGGACTTCAACTCACAGATCGTGGTGAAGCTGAACGCTCCCGAATTGCTTCGAAAGGAACTGGCGAGGAAGTCGTGGAACGGCGAGCACATCGCCATGGGGACGAACGTCGATCCCTACCAGCGGGCCGAGGGGCGCTACAAGCTGATGCGGGGGATCCTCGAGGCGCTCAGGGACTTCGCCAACCCCTTCTCGATCCTTACGAAGGGATCGCTCATCCTTCGGGATCTCGACTTGCTGCAGCAGTGCGCGGAGGTGGCCGAGGTCGGGACGAACGTGTCGGTCGGGTTCGTGGAAATGGAGATGTGGCGGCTGTTGGAGCCCGGCACACCCAGTCCGATCAAGCGCCTGGAGGTTTGTCGAAAGCTGAACGAGGCGGGCATTCCCTGCGGCGTGCTGATGGCGCCCATCATCCCCTTCCTGACGGACTCGCCCCACCAGCTCGCGGCCACGGTGAGACAGATCGTGGAGACAGGAGCCACCCACCTCGCCCCGATCGTCCTGCATCTGCGGACCGGGGCCCGTGAGTGGTACATGAGGTGGTTGTCCGAGAATTACCCCGACCTGGTCCCGCGCTACGAGCGGCTGTACGGGCGAAGCGCCTACGCGCCCGAGGCGTACCAGGAAGAGATCACCGGGCGGGTCCACGAGTTGGCGGATCGCTACGGGATCGGTCAGTCCGGTCCAAGGGAGGCTCGCCGCGTTCGGCGGCGGGAAGAGCCCTTGCCACCCGAGCAGATGTCGCTGCTGTAGCTCCGGGTTCCGCCCTAAACCGAATAGCCGCGGCGGCGAAGCTCTCTGCGCCAGCACCCTGTGTGCCAGTGACGGCGGCCTTCCAGGTCGTCTTGTTCGACGACGACCAGATGAGGCGTGCCGGCCCGGATCTCCTGGAGACAACCCGGGCAACGATAGGTCTTCCCTTTCTCTCCAGAGACCGCTCGGACCGTGGCCCCCTCGATCTGTGCCCACGCGGGCGCCACACCAAGTGGCAGCTCGACGGCCTCGAGACGGGCCGCGCGATCCCTGGCGGCCCGATGCTTCCGTGGCATCAGCTCAGCACCTCACGGAGGAACGCCGCCGCCACTTCCCCCAGCTCCTGGGCAATCTCCCCGTCGGGCCTGCGCGCGCCTCGCACCCGGAACGAGTGGTCCCCGCCCTGCACCGCATGCAGGCGGGCTCGAGGGCCGAGGCGGCGCACCAGACCCTCGATCAGCTCGAATGTGGCGAAGGAGTCATCGGTCCCTTGAAGGAAGAGCATCGGGACCGCGACTGCAGGAAGGTGAGCGTCACGGGGCTGGTCGGCCTTGCCCGGAGCGTGGAGCGGATAGCCGAAGAAGACCAGCGCCCGGGCGGCGAAGCTTTCCTTCTCCTCGGCTGCCACCATCGACGCCATGCGTCCGCCCATCGACTTTCCCCCTGCGGCGATCGGAAGGCCCTTCGATCGACGTTGCGCCTCGTCCAGCGCGCCTCGCCACGCCTGCAGAAGGATCGGCGGGCGATCCGGAGAGCGCCTCCCCTCCTCCACATAGGGGAAGTTGAAGCGCATGGTCGACACGCCGCCCCTCACCAGGCCCTCGGCTGCCCCGGCCATGAACGGGTGCTCCATTCCCGCGCCGGCCCCGTGTGCCAGCACCGCCACGGCAGTGGGTGCCCGCGCCGAGATCCACAGTCCCGAGAGCATCCGCTCACCTGCGGAGAAAGAGAATCGCTCTGGTGCCGCATCCATGTCAGCAGCGATTATCCCTGAGCCATGCCAGGGGCCGGCCTCGAGTGGCAGAATCGCCCCATGGCCGGCACGCTGTACCTGGGAACGTCCGGATTCGCATACGACGAGTGGAAGGGCCCGTTCTACCCGAGCGATCTGAAGCAGAAGGACATGTTGCCGTTCTACGCAGGCAGGTTCGGCTCGGTCGAAGTCAATTACACCTTTCGCCAGCAGCCGGCCGAGAAGACGTTGGTCGCCTGGCGCGACGCCACGCCGGATGGTTTCCTCATCACCCTGAAGGCCCATCAGCGGATCACGCACTGGCTTCGCCTGGCCGACGCAGACGAGGCCGTGGCGAACTTCCTCGACCGCGCGAAGGCGCTGGGCCCGCGTCTGGGCACGATCCTCTTCCAGTGCCCCCCGAACCTCCCGTTCGATCGGGGGCTGATCGAGAACTTCCTGGGATTCCTCCCTCCCATGTATCGATATGCGTTCGAGTTCCGCCACCCATCCTGGGCGCAGGCCCGGGACATCCTGGCCCAGCAAGGAGCCGCCTGGTGCCTGGCCGAGACCGACGAGAAACAGGCTCCGGACGAACCGATCCCGGCCGAGCCCTTCGCGTACCTACGGCTGCGAAAAGAGAGCTACTCCGACGACGAGCTGGAGGCGTGGGGGAAGCGCATCGCCCAGGCGCTGGACGAAGAACGAGATGTGTTCTGTTACTTCAAGCACGAGGAGAAGGGCGCCGGCCCGATCATGGCGGAGCGCATGACAGCGGTCGTCGGGACCGGAATGTCAGAGGGATAGGTCACAGGTGGTTCGCGGTCAGTGCTCGGAGGCGGCGGTAATCAACGAGCGCTTCAGTTCCGCCGCTCGACCGGGGTCGTTCAACTTCTGGCCGGCCGAATCGCGAACGTAGAAGACGTCCACCACCCGGGCGCCGTACGTGGCTACTTTGGCCACGTGGACGTCGAGGTCCTCTTCGGAGAGGGTCGAGGCAAGGTCAAAGAGTAGCCCCAGCCGATCTGGCGAGCTGACCTCGACCACGGTGTAGAAGTCCGATGCTTCCTGGTCGATGTGCACCGTTACCGGGGTGCCTCCCGCCGTCGGCCGGTAGTGGGCCCTGAGCGAGTACACGCGCTCCCGAAGGTCCAACCTTCCCTGGAGGGCCTCGCCGATCAGCGAACCGAACCGCTCCCATCGATCCGCGCCGACGTCGTCTTCGAACGCGCCCCGGACCTCGAAGACGTCGAGGGCCAACCCACCCTCCGTGGTAAACGCCTGGGCGCTGAGGATGGACAGTCCCGACAGCGTCATCGACCCGGCCACGGCCGCCAGCAGCCCCAGCCGGTCGACGGCTCCCAGCGAGAGCCGGTACGTCCCTGGGGCATCGCCCGGGCGGACGCTCGTGCGAACCTCGGCGGGTCCCGGCGTGGGGATGACCAGAGCCAGATGATCGGCGGCGTCACCCGGCGCGGCCCACAGCACGTAGCCAGGCGGCATCGCCTCGACGAATGCCAGTGCATCGTCAGGGGGCACGCCGGCTGAGGCCAGCGCTTCTCTCAGCGCGGATTCGGCGCGGGCGAGCCGGCGTGCTCGATCGCGGTCCATCAGCCCCCGCTCGAATGCATGGCTCACCTTCGCCACGAGCTCGCGAACCAGGCCCAGCCGCCACGGGCTTGAAGCCGTCGGGCCGGTGGCATGCGCGTCCGCCACAGTGAGCAGGTACAGAAGGGCCAGTCGCCGCTCATCCCGGACCCTGGCGGCCACGTGGAGGATCAGGTCCTCGTCCTCCAGGTTCCTTCGCGTGGCTGTATCCGAGAGCAGCAGGTGTTCACCGACCAGGAACAGGACGTCATCCCGCAGCCGGCCGCCTATCCGCATGCGCTCCAGCGCCCGGCCGGCCACGTCGATCCCCGTCTGCACGTGCGATCCCTGGCCGATCTTCCCGATGTCGTGCAAGAGGGCCCCCAGAAGAAGCGGGGCGGGGTCGCCGATCGAGGTCGCTGCTTCAGCCACAAAGGGTTCTTCGGGCTTGCGGACGAGTCGGGCTGCCTCGCCGAGGGTCTCGAGCAGGTGAGCGTCCACCGGGTAGCGGTGGTACGGGTCCCGCTGGGGTCGACCCCTGACCCCTTCCCATTCGGGGAGCAGACGGTCCAGCGTTCCCAGCGCGTCCTCTGATCGAAGGATGTCCGGCCCGTCCGGCTGCGCGATCGTTCCGGTGAGGTCATCGGGAAGGATCGCTCGCCGCCGCCTGTCGGCGTGACCTGATTCCAACTCCACATCTGCGGCGTGCTCGACCCATCGTCCGTGGCCGAACACGGTGCGCATCAGCCAGTCACGAGCCTCCCAGCCGGGGCGGTCTTCGATCCCGAGGGCATCGGCGATCTGCTGGTGATGCTCGGCCACGAGTCGGTTCGACCGAGAGGCCGAAATCCGGTGGAGCGCTGTCCGGACGAGAAGTAGGTGGTCCAGGGCACCCGCCAGTGAGTACGGTGGGTCTTCGCCTCTGGCTCCTGCCGGATCCTCCCGACCCGTGAGCATGGCCACCCACCGGAGAGCCTGGATGTCCCGCAAGCCCCCCAAACCCTCTTTGAGGTCCGGCTCGAGCATGCGCCCCACCGATCCGAACCTGCTCTCCCGCTCCTGCCGCGAGCGACGCAGCGCCCCGACGAATGCCTTTGTGTCCTCGCCAGCGACATCCCTCGCCGCCTTCCTTGCCTGCCCGAAAAGCTCCGTCGATCCTGCCAGTGAGCGCGCGTCGAGGAGGGCGGTGAGGGACTCGACCTGTGACGCCGCCTCGGCCCGGCACTCCTCGGGAGTTCGAACAGAATGGCTCACAGGCAGACCCGAATCCCACAGGGGGTACAGGACCGCATCGACCAGTTGCTGCACTCGCGGGTGGCCTTCGGGGAGGTGCAGAAACATCAGGTCGATGTCGGAGCCTGGGGCAAGCTCCCGCCGACCGTAGCCACCGACTGCAGCCAGGGCGACGTCCCAAGGAAGCTCTCCGCACAGCGCCCGGATAACGCCGTCCACGAGATCCGATCGCGCGCGGGCCAGTTCCTGGCCGCTCCTCCCGGCCAGTGGCTCGTGGTCGATGGCCGCCAGGTCGGCCTTCAGTCGGTGGATGAGGCGAGACGGCTCAAACGGCGTCGGGGCCCATCTCCCCAGTGCGGATCCGGTAGACCTGCTCAGCAGGGACCACCCACACCTTCCCATCCCCGATCTTGCCGGTGCGAGCCGCCTTCAAGATCGTGTCCACGATGGTCTGGACGTCGTCGTCCTCGGCCATTACCTCGATCTGGACCTTGGGCACGAAGTCCACCTGATACTCCGCGCCCCGGTAGATCTCGGTGTGTCCGCGCTGCCGGCCGAACCCCTGGGCCTCGATCGAGGTCAGCCCGCGAACGCCCACCTCACGGAGCGCTTCCTTCACGTCGTCCAGCCGGTGGGGCTTGATGACGGCCATGATCAGCTTCATCTCGTCCCCTCGATGATGCCCGCGAGCTGGACACTGCCGCTAGGCCGACTTCCTCCTCCGACGTTGCCCTCCGGCCGCCGCTTTCTTCGGCTCGGCCTTCTTCTTCGTCGCCTCTACCGACGCCTTCAGGGCCTCCATCAGGTCCACGACCTTTGTGGGCTCGGGCTCGGGGACAACCTCGATCTCTTCGCCTGACACCTTCTTCTCGACGATCCCCAGGAGCGCTTCACGATACTCGTCCCGGAACTCCTCGGGCTTGAACGCCTCGGTCAGGTTGTCGATCAGGCTCTTGGCCATCTGCACTTCCTGGTCCCGTATCTCAACCTTCTTGTCGAGGATCTCGAAGTCCGCCGCCCGGATCTCGTCCGGCCAGAACATGGTCTCCAGCACGAAAACGTTGTCCTTGAATCGCAGGGCCGCCAGGTGTTCCTTCTCCCTGAACGCCACCTTGGCGATGGCCACGCGCCCGTCCTCCTCCATGGCCCGGCGGAGCAGCGTGTAGGCCTTGAACCCGGTCTCCTCCGGCACCAGGTAATAGGACTTCTGGAAGTAGATCGGGTCGATGTCCGCCAGGTCGACGAACTGGACGATGTCGATGGCCTTGCTGGACTCGACCGGGACCGCGTCGAAGTCCTCGTCGGTCATGACGACGTACTTGTCCTTCTCGTACTCGTAGCCCTTGACGATGTGCTCGAAGTCGACCATCTCTCCGCACTTCGAGCACACGCGCTGGTACTTGATCCGTCCGAAGTCCTCGTCGTGGAGCTGGTTGAAGTGCAGGGACTTCTCCTCGGTGGCCGTGTACAGGCCGACCGGAACGGACACGAGGCCGAACGAGATGGCTCCCTTCCACATGGTTCTTGGCATCACGCACCTCCGGGGAAAGCCTCCCCCAACTGGTAAAGGACGGTCATTGTACTGCTGACCTGCGACGATTCCGAAGACACCCTGAGGTGTGAACGCAGGATCGTCCGTGCGGATTCCCTGCCCGAACTACCATGGATACATGCCTCGGAAGCATCCGTCCGGCCCTGCGTTCACCGTCGAATTCCCCAAACCCCTCCCGGCAGAACGGGACAGCGAGCACTGGTGGATGACCGTGGACGGGCGCGAGCTGCGTCTGTCCAACCTGGACAAGGTGTTCTGGCCGGAGGAGGGCTACACCAAGGGGGATCTGGTCGCGTACTACTACAACGTCGCCGAACGGATCCTGCCGTATCTGGCCGGGCGGCCGCTGACCATGAAGCGGATGCCGAACGGCATCACCGGCCAGTTCTTCTACGAGAAGCAAGCGCCCTCCCACACCCCGGACTGGATGCCCCGGTGTTCGGTGGAGAGCCAGGCTTCGGATGGCCGGTGGGGCCCTGCCAAGCACGAGGTCATCAACTACCTCATGGTCGAAGACACGGCCGGGCTCTTGTTCATGGCCAACCTCGGCTGTATCGAGTTCCATCCCCTCCACTCGAGGTGCGGCTCGATCGAGTCGCCCGACTACCTCTTCTTCGACCTGGACCCGTTCCCCCCCGCCACGTTCGAAGACGTCCTGGCCGTGGCCGGCCTGGTTCGAGTGGTCTGCGATCAGCTCGGGTTGACCTCGTACCCGAAGATCTCGGGAGCAACGGGGATGCAGGTGTACGCGCCGATCGTCCCGGGGTTCACGTACACAGACATCCGGGAGTTCGTGGGGAAAGTCGGCCACCTCTTGCGCCAGGCGGATCCGAAGCGGGTGACCATGCAGTGGGAGGTCAAGCGCCGGTCGGGCAAGGTGTTCGTCGATCACAACATGAACCGGGTGGGGGCGAACATCGCCGCCGTCTACTCCGTCCGGCCGGAGCCCGGGGCCACCGTCTCCACGCCTGTGGTCTGGAAAGAGGTCGAGGCAGGCGCGATCCGGCCGCAGGACTTCACCATCGCCACCATCTGGCCGCGCCTCAAGCGGAGAAAGGATCCCTTCCGCGGCGTCCTCGACGCGCCCCAGGACATCGCGGCGGCACTGGAAGCGGTCGGGGTGGAGCGTCAACCACAGATGCCCGACACCGAATCCCACCGGCTGGACGTTCGCGGCGAATCGGCGGAGGGCGACGGAGGCCGCTCGTCCGGCCCGGTGAAGGCAAGGACCCGCCCCGCGAAAGCGAAGATTCGCACAAGCGCCCCTGCAGGGAAGGCCAGCACTCTTTCTCCCAGGAGCGAAGAAGCGATCGCTCGATCCCGTGACCCCAAGCTCGGGCAGTACCTGGAGATGCGCGACTTCTCGGCGACGCCTGAGCCGGCGGGCGGCCAGCCGACGACGCGAGGGGACAGCTTCGTGATCCAACGCCACGACGCCACGCGCCTTCACTACGACCTTCGGCTGGAGCGTGACGGGGTGTTGGTGTCCTGGGCGGTTCCCAAGGGATTGCCGCTGGTCAAGGGCGAGAGGCACCTCGCGGTCCAGACCGAGGACCATCCCATCGAGTACGGCTCGTTCGCGGGCACCATCCCGAAGGGCCACTACGGGGCGGGAGAAGTTCGGATCTGGGATCGCGGCACGTACGACCTGCTCGAGTGGACGGACAAGAAGGTGAGCTTCCGCCTGAACGGGGAGCGCCACCGCGGCGAGTATCACCTGGTCAAGACCGGCAGGGGCGAAAAGGATTGGCTTATCCTTCTGGGCAAGGCCTCCGAGGAATCCCCTCTGGCCAGGCCGCCGCAGTTCTCGCCGATGCTGGCCACCCCGGGCTACGAACCGTTCGACCGCGTCGGGTGGTGGTTCGAGCCGAAGTTCGACGGCGTCAGGACCTTGCTGTACCTGGAGGGGGAGGACGTGCGGCTGATCTCCCGGACCGGCCGGGACCAAACTGCGACCTATCCCGAGCTGGGGCGGGTGTATCGGCGCATCGCTGCCGTCAACGCGGTCCTGGATGGAGAGATCGTGGCCACGGATGATCGCGGCCAGACGTCATTCGAGCTCCTCCAGCAGCGGATGAACCTGACCGGTCGCTCCGAGATCGAACGCATCCGGAAGAAGATCCCGGTCGAGCTGGTGGTGTTCGACCTGCTGTGGCTGGACGGGGAGGACCTGACCAAGCTTCCACTGTCGGAGCGACGGGAACGACTGCAGGGTGCTGTGTTGGAGGACAAGGGGATCCGGCTGGTGTACTGGGCTCCGGACGAAGGCAAACGCTTCTACCGAGCGGCCAAGGAACTCGGGCTCGAGGGCGTGATCGCCAAGCGGGCGGCCAGCCGCTACCAGCCGGGCAGACGGTCGGAGGACTGGCGCAAGATCAAGATCCTCACCACGCAGGACTGCGTCATCCTCGGATGGACACCCGGCCAGAGAGGACGAAGTGAGGTCTTCGGGGCGCTCCTGGTGGGGGCGTACGACGACGGAGAGCTCAGATGGATCGGCCAGGTTGGCACGGGATTCACGGACCGGCTGCTCCACGACCTCATGGCCAGACTGAAGGAAATGCAGACCGATCGCCCCCCCATCGACGATCCGGAGCTGCGGAAGGTCAAAGGAGCCAAGTGGGTGCGCCCGGAGCTCGTGTGCACCGTGGAGTACCTGCAGATGACGGCGATCGGCAAGCTCCGGGCTCCGTCCTTCAAGGGACTTCGCACCGACAAGCTTCCCGAGGACTGCATCCTCGAGCCCGCCTGAACCCGGACGAGATCAGGAGAAGGGCTCGAAGCCGGCCCGGATCAGAAGGGCCCGGGCCTCACGCTCGTCGATTCCCTTGTTGAGCAGCTCCTGGTAGAGGCGAATGGCCGAGAGCGAGCGGCCGCACCGCGGGCAGAAGGAAAAGTGAGCCTCGACCGGGGTCTCGCACCATGCGCACGCCGTAAGCTCCAGACGAGTCGCATTCTCCAGGCCGGCGTCGGTCAGGGCATCCACGTATCCCTTTCCGTAGTCCCATATGACGTATTCGTCTTCCCGCGGCTCGTAGGGTGGCTCGTGCATCCGCGGCTCGCCGGTCTCCAGCATGTGCTCCAGGCTCTCCCTGAGCAGCTCCCACCCGTAGTAGTGGTTGGCCCCGCACTCCGTGCACGCGATGACCACGCCCTTGGCGCCTTGCGGCTGGAAGACCCCACGCATCGACTCGAGGTCCGTGAGGTCGGCCTGCACGCTCTCCCGCTCCTCTCTCGACAATGGGCGGGGCTCTTCCTCCCCCTCGGGCTCCTCGCGGAAGGACTCTTCTTCTTCGTCGCTCATCGCTTCAGTCTTCCTCCCGGAGGCGGAACGTCCGGAACGACTCTGCGTATTCCAAGCCCCGCGGCGCACCCCTCTCCTTGGCCCGCTTGCGGATCCACTCGTCTACAGGCCAGTCGTGGATCTGGCTCTTGTGGCACCTGAGCGCCTCGATCTTCCTCTCGATCGTATCCGTGATGTCGATGAAGGTATCGGCTTCGCCTTCGTAGGTGGGGATCCACAGGTAGCGAATCTCGAAGGGCTCCAGTCCTTCGTCGAGGAGTTCGGGGAACATCGGCCGCGTCGAGGAGTCCGGGTTGACCACCGCCATGCAGGCCTGCCCCACAGCCCGGTGATCGGAGTGGTTGATGTAGGAGCGCTGTTCGTCCCAGTACCGCTGAGGGTCCGGCGCGACCAGGATGTCCGGGCGGAACCGCCGAACCTCCCGGGTGATGGCCCTGCGAAGATCCAGCGTCACCTCGACGTACCCGTCGGGGATGCCCAGGAAGGCACATCCGGCGACGCCGAGGACGTCGCAGGCGGCCAGCTGCTCCTGCTCACGGACCTTGGCCAGCTCGTCGCGAACGACGCCGGGTTCGTTCGACCCCGCCGAACCGTCGGTGACGCAGACGTAGGCGACCTCAGTCCCGGCCTTCGTCCACGTGGCCACTGTTCCGGCGCTCCCGAACTCGCCGTCGTCGGGGTGCGCGAACACCACCATCGCGCGAGTGAATTCCATGAGAGCCAGATTAGCCGAACCCCGCGACACCGCCAGGGAGCGGACCGCGGTCAGCTCTCTGGGTTCGCCAGATCGAGGCTGCGCAGGTTCGCCTCGGTGGTCTCGATGACGTGGGCGAGCCACGCGGCGTCCTGCGGTCCGCGCTGATCCTCGACCGGGAACATGAACGTGTTCAGCGTTTCGCTCGATCCGAGCTGCATCCCCTTCTCCAGCAGGTAGTCCGTGATGGCGAATTCCCAGGTGAACAGGGCGGAGCCGTCCTCGTAGACGTGGACCCAGTACGTGAGGTAGCGATTGGGCGAGGACGAGTAGGTCCGTAGCCCTCGAGAAGGACGGTCCTGAGACAGGTCGAATCCCAGGTGGGCCAGCGCCTCGAAGAATTCCATGGAGCCGCCAGCATTATCGAGCGGCGCTACGGAGGCAAACCCACCAGCCTCGGCCTTCCCTCGGCCTGGACCGTGACCGACGACGCTGCCGAATCCGCCGGCTCGAGCGATGCGGGGTCCTCCCGAGCACGCGCCAGGGACCCCCGGGCCTTTCCAACGTGTCCGCGGAGGTCTTCAGCCGCGTTGGCCAGCATGGCGGAAGCCTTCGCCACCTTGTTCTCGAGCGTGCTTTCCATGGCGTCGAGGACCGCTGCGAGGTCTGCCAGGCACGCCTGGACGTCACCTGCTCTCCCGAAGCGGGAGACGAGGCTGTGGAGGAACAGCACCACCGGCAAGGCCATCGAGTACGGAATGACGATGACGCCCTGCCTGTAGGCATCCGCGTGGGCCCGGCGAAGGACGGCGTAGGCCGCGTCGGGGACGGCGGCCACGCCAACGGGGGCCGTGACGGCAGGGTCGCGATATCCGCACACCTCGCGGGCTCGCTCGGCGACCGCTCGTTCGACCGCCCGGACCAGGCGCTCCTCTTCGGCCGGGTCGGCTCCCTCGGCCAGGGCCTGCAGTTCCCGGTCGGCGGACCACTTGGAATCGA
The DNA here is from genome assembly GCA_036505215.1 of Actinomycetota bacterium. GTDB lineage: Bacteria > Actinomycetota > UBA4738 > UBA4738 > UBA4738 > DASXTW01. Next base: position 12,510 of record DASXTW010000217.1, read on the forward strand.
TGGGAAGGCGTTTCCCGTCCGGGAGCACTAGCCCGAATTCCACCACCCGCCCGTTGACCCGGAAATCCGTCACGATCATGGAGGGCGGAAGGTGGGCGAGGGACTCTCGCAGGACGTTCTCCCCGGCTCGTCCCGCCCGCTGGCCGCCCGCGAGGACGGCGGCGACCCGATGGAGCGTGGCCCAGCCCTGCTCCTCGCGTGCCCGGCGCTCCTCCTCGCGCGCCCTCATCTGGTCGATCGCGCTGCGGAACGTGGTGATCTCGTGCCTCATCTGATCGGCGCTCCGCTCGCGCCACGCCGTTGCGTCGCCCAGCCGGCGGAGCTCGGCGTCGGTCGTGGCCAGGCGGGCATCGAGGCTCCGGCGCAGCGCCGCGGCCCCCACCCACAATCCGAACAGGACGGCTCCCGCCAGGACGGCGAGGCCCGCGATCATCAGCATCGGATGGTCTCCTTCATTCGCTTCGGACTGTACCGGGAGGGTCTGACAACCCCTGACCTGCGACGGTGCGCTCGGAGCGGCTCGTGACTCGCTCGGTGAGCGTCGTCGCTCAGGCCGTCCCAGCCACGACCTCGCCGGCGCGCATCACCATGCGCGGAGCGAGGAGCGCGTTGACGTCGTCGAGAGGATCGGCCTCCCACAGCACCAGGTCGGCGGCGTTCCCCTCCTCGATCGTTCCGACGTCCTGAACTCGCAACAAGGTGGCGGCGTTGGACGTGGCGGCCTGCAGCGCCTTGATCGGCGTCAGGCCCCACTCGACCATGCGGACCACCTCGCGGGGAGCATTGCCGTGCGGGTTGTGCGGCGTGCCCGCGTCCGTGCCGCAGGCGAACCGAACCCCGATCCGGACGTTCCGCCGGAGCGTGTCTCGGAGCATGTCCACGATCTGCCGGCCCTTCTCCACCGCGTAGGCCGGGACGTCCTCCGGGTGGTCGACGATGCCGAGCAGCGCGCTGATCGTAGGCACGTGGAAGATGCCCTGCTCCTTCATCTGCCGTGCGGTCTCGGCCGTGATCTGGGCGCCGTGTTCGATCGAGTCGATGCCGGCCCGAACACAGTGCTCGATGCCGGTCCTGCCGATGGCGTGCGCGGCGATGGGCGCGTCCCACTTGTGGGCCTCGTCCACTGCGGCGGCGACTTCCTCCGGCGTGAACGCGGTGAAATCCACCGTTACTCCCGGTGTCAGCACTCCCCCGGTGGCCACGATCTTGATCGACCGAGCACCCCCACGGAGCTGCTCCCGGACGGCCGCACGGACGCCGTCGGGTCCGTCGCACTCGCGGGCGAAGGAGTTCCACCCGTGTCCGCCCGTGATGGTCAGGGCCTGTCCCGAGGCCACCACCCTCGGTCCGGGCACGCGCCCTTCCGCGATGGCCTTGCCCACCTCACACACCACGACCCCGAGCCCGCCCAGGTCCCGAACGGTAGTGACGCCTGCCTCGAGCTGCCGGCGCGCGTTGGCCACGCACTTGACGGCGGCGAAGGCCTCGGTCACCTGCGCCTCGGCCACGAAATCCGGCGAGCCGTCGAAGCACAGATGGACGTGGCAATCGATCAGGCCTGGAGTGAGGGTGCGACCGCCTCCCTCCACCGGTGTCGCCGCCCGGGTCTCGCGAGGAGCACGGGCATGAGGGCCCGCCCAGGCGATCCTTCCGTGTGAGACAAGCACCCCCTGCGACCTCTTTACGGCCCGGCCGTCGAACAGGGTGACGCCGGCGATGTACGTGGCCATCAGGGTTTCTCCTCGCGTTGCCCGGCCTCCTCGCCGGTCGCGGATGCCTCGCCTCCGATCCCAGCCACCATCCGCAGCGGCGATCGAGCGGGCGAGTAGACGGTGGGCCGGCCATCGAAGAGCCCCTCCATCCGGCTGGCCAGCTCAGCCGGCGTCCACCGTTCGCCCTTCTCGATCTCCGAGACCGGCGTCCACCCCTGGTAGAGCTGGACCAACCCGCCCTGCACGTAGAAGACCTGCCCGGTGATGTGCGATGCCTGGTCGCTGGCGAGGTAGGCCACCATCGGCGCCACGTTCTCGGGAGCCAGCGGATCGAACTGACCCTCCGGCACCTTCAGCTCGCCGAAGGTCTTCTCCGTCAGGCGAGTCCGCGCGCCCGGAGCGATGGCGTTGACCGTGACGCGGTATCGCTGCATCTCCATGGCCACGATGTGCGTGAAGGCGGCGATGCCGGCCTTGGCGGCTCCATAGTTCGACTGACCGGCGTTGCCGAGGATCCCCGAGGTCGAGGATGTGTTGATGATCGCCCCTCGCACCACTTCTCCGGCCTTCGCCCGATCCCTCCAGTGGGCACACGCTGCCTGCGTGACCAGGAAGTGGCCTCGCAGATGCACCTTCATCACTGCGTCCCACTCCTCGAGCGACATGTTGAAGATCATCCGATCGCGCAATATCCCGGCGTTATTGACCACGACGTCCAAGCGGCCCCACGTCTCCAGGGCGAGCTCTAGCAGTGAGCCCGCCCCAGCCGGCTCTGAGATGTCTTCGAAGTGTGGAACGGCCTCACCCCCCGCGGCCCTGATCTCCTCGACGACGTGAGAAGCCGCACGAGGATCCGCCCCTGTCCCATCCCATTCGCCGCCGAGATCGTTGACGACTACCAGGGCCCCTTCCTCGGCGAACAGAAGGGCCTCCCCCCGGCCGATACCGCGGCCGGCCCCGGTGATCACGGCGACCCTTCCGTCCAGGATCCCCATGGCGTCTCCCTCGTTTCCTCAGAAGGGCTTGTAGACCATGAGCCAGAGGATCACAGCAGCCCCACTATCCCGACCACCATGATCACCACCGGGCGGGAGGAACGGAGCACCGGCTCCAACTCGACCGTCTTGGTGCCCGGCCCGGGCTGGGCGCCTCGCCGCTCTTGCTGGTAGGACTGCGGCCCCACCGCCTGCCGCAGCCGGTTGTAATAGGGGGACGCCAGGCTGTACATCGCACCCATCATGAGGATGAGCACCCCGAGCGCGGCCCAGATCCAGCCCTGTCCCCACCAGTGGCCCAGGAAGCCCGCGATGATCCCTCCAGCCAGAGCACCAGGAACGAGACGTAGAACGCGCCCAAGGTCCAGCTGAAGAGCTCCAGGAGGGCCCGGACCCCTTGCGGGTCACGCTCCCGGCGGAGGCTCATGCCCACCGCGGCGGAGACACCGTGGGCCAGAAGAAACCCGAACACCCCGATCAGGTGGACGAAGACCCAGAACTGGTACATGTCGGCTTACTTCGCCGCCTCTGCCAGTGCCCGCAGCGCCTCGACCTGGTACGTCCCGACGATCAACGTATCCACCTCCGCTTCGCGCCAGAGCTCCAGCCGCTCGGCGATCCTCTCCTTCGGCCCCACCAGGGCCAGGTCGTCCACGAGCCCGTCCGGAACCGCTCCCGCCGCCTCTCCCTTGCGGCCCTCCAGGTACAGCTCCTGCATCTTCTCCGCCTCCCCCTCGTAGCCGTACCGTCGGACCATGTCGTTGTAGAAGTTCCGGCCCTTCGCCCCCATTCCGCCCGCGTACAGGGCCAGCCATGGCTTGAGCATGTCGCGACAGGCCTGCACGTCGTCTCCGAGCACGACGGGAGCAAAGGGCGCAACGTCGATGGCGCTCCGCTTGCGGCCGGATCGGAGGAGGCCCTCTTCCAGAGGTCCGGCGAACAGGTCCGCGTGGGCCGGCGCGTAGAAGGTGGGGAGCCAGCCGTCGGCGATCTCCGCCGCCACCGATACGTTTTTCGGCCCGATGGCCGCGAGGTAGATAGGGAGGTCCGGCCGGAGGGGATGAACGATCGTCTTCATCGGCTTGCCCAGCCCCGTGCCGTCACGGACCGGGACGTCATAGTGCTCGCCGTGGAACTCGAGGGGCGCCTCCCGCCGGAGGATGGTCCGGACGATTTCCACGTACTCGCGAGTGCGCTCGAGCGGCTTGCCGAACTGCACGCCGTGCCACCCTTCGCTGACTTGCGGCCCGCTTACCCCGAGTCCAAGCCTGAACCGGCCGGCAGTCAGGTGATCCAGGGTGATCGCCGTCATGGCGGTGGACGCCGGTGTCCGAGCGGGGATCTGCATGATGGCGGTCCCCACGCCGATGCGTTCCGTCCTCGCGGCCGCCCACGTGATCAGGGTGACGGCATCCGATCCGTATGCCTCGGCGCTCCACACTGAGTCGAAGCCCAGCCTCTCCGCCTCGAGGACGAGCGGCATCATGTCCGTGGGCGTGGCGCCCCAATATCCGATGGAGAATCCCAGCCGGATCGGTCTCACCTCTCACGTCTCTGCTGGCCCGTCCCCGCACTTCCAGAGTAGTCGAGGCTGATAGGCTTCCGCCGTTCTCGAGTTTTTCCCAAGGAGGATGTGCATTGCTCGACCTCGCCCACCAGGCAGTGGAGGCGGCCAGCAAGGCCGGCGCCGACTATGCGGACGCCAGATTCGTCTCCGAGGAAACTGAATCGCTCTCGGTCAAGAACCAGGAGATGGAAGGAATCGATCGGTCTCTCTCCCAGGGCGTCGGGATCCGCGTCCTGGCCGGTGGGTACTGGGGCTTCGCCGCGACCGCGCGGGCCACACCCGAGGACCTCGACCGCACGGCCGAACTCGCGGTCGGGATCGCTCGCGCCGCTGCGCGTCTGCCCATGGAGCCGGTGACCCTCGCGGCAGTCGAGCCGGTGAAGGCCGAATGGGGAACGGCCGTCCAGGAGGATCCGTTCGCGGTGTCGCTGGAAGAGAAGGTGGCCCTGCTCATGGAGGCCAGCCGGCGGATGCAGCAAGTAAAGGGCCTGTCCTTCGGGGAAGCATCCCTCGACTTCTACCGGCGACGAACCTCGTTCGCCTCCACCGAAGGAGCAGCCATCGACCAGACCGTCGTCCACTCGAGCGGAGGGATCGAGGCCACGGCGATCTCCGACGGCGAGATGCAGAAGCGCTCGTTTCCCAACTCGTTCCGCGGCCACCTCCGGGCGGCCGGCTACGAGCACATCAGAACCCTGGGCCTGACCGAAGAGGCCGAGCGGGTGGCCGCCGAAGCGGTCGACCTCGTCGCGGCAAAGGACTGCCCCAGCGAGGTCACCACACTCGTCCTTGACTCCAACCAGGTCATCCTCCAGATGCACGAATCCGTCGGGCATCCTCTGGAGCTCGATCGGGTCCTCAAGATGGAGGAGGCCTACGCGGGGACGTCCTTCGTCGGCCTGGGGGATCGGGGGAAGCTCCGGTACGGGAGCGACAAGGTCACCATCGTCATGGACACCACCATCGCCGGCGGCGTGGGGACCTTCGGCTTCGACGACGAGGGCGTTCCGGCCCAGCGGGTCACGTTGATCGAGAACGGAGTGTTCCGGAACTTCATCTCCAGCCGGGAGACTGCGCCCGTGGTCGGCCTGACCTCTGCCGGAGCCATGCGCGCCGACGGGTGGCAGAACCTCCCGTTGATCCGCATGACGAACATCAATCTGGAGCCCGGCGAAGGGACACTCGCCGAGATCATCGGGGACACGCAGGATGGGATCTTCATGACCACCAACACCTCCTGGTCGATCGACGACAAGCGAGTGAACTTCCAGTTCGGGTGTGAGGCGGCGTGGCGGATCAAGGACGGAAAGCTCACCGAGATGTACAAGAACCCCAACTACAACGGCATCACGACTGAGTTCTGGGGCTCGTGCGACGCCGTCGGCGGGAGCGAGGAGTGGGTGCTGTGGGGCACCCCGAACTGCGGCAAGGGGCAGCCCGGGCAGGTGGCGCGGGTCGGTCACGGCGCCGCGCCTGCGCGCTTCCGAAACGTCCGGGTGGGGGTTCGCTGAGGTGCCCGGGCTCATCGGGCCCGACGAGGTCCGCGCGGTGGCCGAGGCGGCCCTGGACCTTCCCGGAGCGGACGGCGTGGAAGTCCTGTTCTTCCACGAGTGGGGCGGGCTGACCCGGTTCGCTCGCTCCTCCATCCACCAGAGCACGTGGCGAGAGGACACGGGCATCCGGATCCGGGTGATCGCCGGGGGCCGGGTGGGAGTGGCCTCATCCAACGATTTCTCGAAGGAAGGAGCTCGACGGGTCGTGGCGAGCGCGCTGGAGCTGGCCGAGGTGGCCGCGCCCGATCCACAGTTCCCGGGGCTGGCTCCTCGCTCCGACACCCCCGACAAGCCGGGGGCCTTCCACGAGGCCACCGCCGAAACGAACCCCGAGCGGCGGGCGGAGGGCGTGGCCGGCCTGGTCGGCCAGGTCGAAGACGGCTTCCACGCGGCCGGCGCCTTCGAGACGACGGCGGTGGAGGTGGCGCTGGCCAACACGGAAGGCCAGTTCTGCTACGCCCCGTACAGCCAGGCAACGGTGTCCACGGTCATCTCGGGTGGCCAAGGCGGATCCGGAGCGGCCGACGCCACCGCCGGCCGGATCGATGAGGTCGACCCCGAGGAGGTGGGACGGCGAGCATTCCTGAAGGCCCGCGACGGCCAGAGCCCCCGGGACATCAAGCCCGGCCACTACGAGGTGGTCCTCGAGCCCATGGCCGTGGACACGCTGGTGGCCTTTCTCGCATACATGGGGTTCTCGGGACGGGCCATCCACGAGGGACGGTCTCCCTTCACCGGTAAGGAGGGCCAGCAGGTTGCCGCACCCTCCATCGACATCTACGACGACGCTCTCTCCGCGCTCTCCCTTGGGCTTCCCTTCGACTTTGAGGGAACCCCCAAGCGGCGATTCGACCTGATCGAGAAGGGCGTCTTCCGCGGCGGAGTGTATGACCGTCGAAGCGCCAAGATGGCGGGGAGAGAGTCGACCGGCCACGCCCTCCCCCCACCGAACCCGGACGGCGCCTTTCCACTGAACCTGTTCCTGGGAACCGGTGACGCCACGCTGGAGGACATGGTCGCTGCGACCACGCATGGACTGCTCGTCACGAAGTTCCACTACTCGAACGTGGTCCACCCCATCGAGACCACCATCACGGGCATGACCCGGGATGGGACGTGGCTGATCGAGAACGGCCAGGTCGCACACCCGGTGAAGAACCTCCGATTCACCCAGTCCATCCTGGAAGCCCTGTCGAACGTGGAGATGATCGGACGCGAGTCGGCCTTGGTGAGCGAGTTCTTCTTCTCCGCCTCGCGCGTTCCGGCCCTCAAGGTCTCGAGCTTCAACTTCACCAGCGTCAGCGACCACTAACGTGGCGCTGGCCATCGTCCTCCTCCTGGGCGGGGCCGTCGTCCTCACCGTCGGCGCGGAGGCGGCCATCCGAGGCGCGGGGAGATTCGCCCGAGCCCATCGCATCTCGCCCTTCGTGCTGGGAGCCCTCCTCTTCGGTATCGATCTGGAGTCCCTGGGGGCGGCCCTGGTGGCGGCCGGCCGCGGGCAGACATCGATCGCCGCCGGGGAAGCCTTCGGGACGATCCTGTTCCTGTTCTCCGCGGCCTTTGGCGCCGCGCTCCTCGTGGCTAAGAAGCCCGTGGAGTCACCGAGCCGGCAGATGGTGCTCCTTCCGGCGCTGGCGCTGGCGACCGGCGCCGCGGCCCTGAACGATCAAGTCGTCAGCCGCTTGGAAGGGGGCGGCCTGCTCGGGATCTATCTCGTGTACATCGGGGCGGTCATCTGGGAAGGACGCGCCGCTCAGCTGAGGGCCGAGGAGATCGAACGGGAGGCCGAAGAAGGGCCGAGACTCCCGTCCGGCGTGCTCATGCTGGTCGGACTCGGCCTGGTCTACCTGGGAGCGACCGTCCTGGTCGACGGTGGCGTGAGGATCCTGGACCGGACGGCGCTTGCCGCGGGTTTCGTCGGCGCGGCCCTCATCGGGGCCCTGGCCAGCCTGGACGAAGTGCTGCTGGAGGTGCTTCCGGTTCTCCGAGGGATGCCCGAGTTGGCCACGGGGAACCTGTTCGGAACCGTTGCCGCCTTCGCCACGGGGGTCATCGGGCTGGCCGCGCTGGTCCGCCCACTCGAGGTGGACTCGGCAGCGACCTCGGCCTTTATCACCTCGTCTGTCCTGTACGCGGTGGTCGCCCTGGCCTTCCTGTCCAGAGGCAGAGCAGGCAAGCTCGTGGGGGTGATCGTGGTGGCCATCTACGCGGTCTGGCTGCTGTTCGCCGTCCGGCTCTAGGATTCAGGGTGGGACGCCCTGGAGAGTTCGAGACTGGAGGTGCGAGATGCAGGTTGCCGACATCATGCACCGTGATGTGGTGACGGTGAGGGGGGAGGACACCTTCGCCCGAGCCGCGAAGGTCCTTCGCAAGGAGGGCATCTCGTCCGTCGTGGTGAAGGGCGAAGCTGGTCCTTCGGGCATCGTCACGGAGCGCGACTTCGTGTCCCTCGTGGCCGAGGGGCTCGACCCCAAGTCGGCCAAGGTTGGGGACCGTATGAGCACAGACCTTGCCACCGTGCAGCCGAAGGCCGACATCGCCGAGGCGGCGCGCATCATGGCCGAACGGGGGATCCGGCATCTTCCCGTGGTGGACAAGGGCAAGTTGGCTGGCATCATCTCCATCCGGGACCTCATGACGTGGGCGGTCGATGAGATGACGGGTGGCCACGAGCTCCCGGATCTGGAGCGGAGCTCGGCGGCGCTCACCGCAGCGGTGCAGGTGGAGCGGGCCTCCCGTTAACCGGAGAGGCACCACGAGACGTCCTGCTCGCGCGAAAGCGCCCGATGAGCGGCGCATTCGCTCTATGTTCGACGGCCTGGTCGAGCGGTACGACCTGCTGAACGACGTCTTGTCCCTTGGGCTGGACCGGTGGTGGCGGCGGGCCACTGCGTCTGCTCTCGCCGCCACGTCGGGCGACCCTGTCCTGGATCTCGGGTGTGGCACGGGAAGGCTCGGGATGCTCCTGGCGGCGCGCCACTCGGTGATCGGCCTCGACGTGAGTCGAGCCATGCTGCAACAGGCTCGGCGTCGGTCCGCGGGGCGGCTGGGTCTGATCCAGGGGAGTGCGTTTCGGCTTCCGTTCCGCGATGCCAGCCTCGGCGGAGTCGCCAGCGCCTTCGTCCTGCGCAACCTGGACGACCTTCCCAGGACATTCGCCGAGCTGGCCCGGGTCGTCCGACCTGGCGGAGGGCTCGCGCTCGCCGACATCACCGAGCCCTCACACCCGTTGGTTCGCACACTCTTCGACGCCTACTTCCGAACGGCTGCGCCCGCCCTCGGCGCTCTCGTGGGCAAGCGCGGTGAGTACAGCTACCTGGTGAAGTCACTCACCCATCTCCCCCCTCGGCATGAGATGTGCGAGATGCTTCGCCGCGCCGGCTTCATCGAATGTAGGGCCAGGCCCCTGACGGGCGGAATGGTTACGCTCTTCACCGCCCAACGGGCACAGGAGACCTCGAATGGGTGAGCTGACTCGACCGGTCGGGCTGGGGCTGGCGGCCCGAGGCTCCGTCTCCGACGCAGTGCAATGGGCCGGATGGGCCCGGCGGTACGGCCTCGAGTCGGTCTGGGTCCACGACTCCTACTTCGAACGAGATGCGGTGACGTACGCCTCGGCCATCGCCTCACAGGTCGAGGACATCCGCGTGGCCATGGGCGCTCTGAACCCGTTCACCAGGCATCCCGTTCTGCTCGCCATGACCGTGAGCGCCGTCGACGAGATGGCCCCCGGCCGGATCATCCTCGGATTGGGAAGCGCGCTTCCGCTCCGGTTGGCCCAGATGGGCATCCCGTACGACCCCTCGGCCGCGGCCGAACGGATCTCGACGACCATCGACACGCTTCGGGCGTTGTGGAGCGGCGAGCGCATCCCTCCGGGCACGGAGGGCGTCCCGCCGGTAGAGCCGATGTTTCCACCCGTGCATCGTGTACCGATCTACGTCGCCGGTTACCGGACGCCCATGCTCGCGTTAGCTGGGCAGAAGGGTGACGGCTACCTTGCGAGGCCGCTCGAGTCCCTGGCCTCCTTCCGACAGATGGTGCCCAAGATTCGCCGAGCTTCCCTGGAGGCAGGCCGGCCTGAGGACGCCGTCCACGTGGCCGGGTATCTGTTCGCGCTCGTCGACAACACGCGGCGAGAGGCATTGAACCGGGCCAAGCGTGAGCCCTTCGTCATCTACATGATGGCCATCCAAACGAACGTGGCGCTCCGTCGGGCCGGCATCGACCCAGAGCTGAGAGACCGAGTAGCTGCCCTGTGGCGGGCGGAGGACTACCACGAGGCTGCCCAGCTCATCCCGGACGAAATGATGGACGCGTTTCTCTTGTGTGGGACGCGAAACGACGTAGCCGCGCGCGTATGGGAGTACCAGGAGGCGGGCATGCAGCTCCCCGTTCTGCAGCCGGTCGTCCAGAACGAGGACCAGGTCGAGGCGATCCTGAACGCAGCCGTCGAGTATGGGTCTGAGCGAGGAACGGTTGCCGTTGTTGCGCCAGCGGCTGTTGACGCCGCCACCCCCGCTCGCTCGCCTTCGGCTCGATCGGGGGGGGCCCCCGGCGGCTACGCGCCGCCGGCCAGCGATGCTCGCGGGGCCCTCGGTTCAGATCGCCTTGGTCTCTTCGGATACGTCAGGCGGCGCCTGGGCGCCTGGTACGAGATCGTAAGGCCCTTCTCGTTCACGGCATCGACCGTGCCGGTCGCTGCGGCTGGCGCTCTGGCGGCATTCGATGGCCGGTTCGATGGGGGCCTGTTCCTCGCAGCGTTCTTCGGAGCCTTGCTCCTGCACATCGGGACCAACGTGGTGAACGAGATCTACGACGTGCGGAAGGGGATCGACTCGATCACATCCCCGCGAGCGAGCCACGCCCTTCTCAAGGGCAGACTCACGGAACGGGAGGCGTTCGCGCTTGCGTTCGTGGCATTCAGCGCAGCCACCATCATCGGCATCTGGCTCATCGTCCAGAGAGGCTGGTTGGTCGCGGTCCTCGGGCTGATCGGGCTGGTCGGCGGGATCGGCTACACGGGCCCGCCGCTCGCGTACAAGTTCCGGGCCCTCGGGCTCCCCCTGGTCTTCCTCCTCATGGGACCATCGATGGTCATCGGCACCTATTACGTGGTCACTGGGACGTTCGACTGGAAGACCATCGCGGTGAGCATTCCGGTCGGCCTGTTGGTGGCGGCCATCCTGCACGGGAACGAGTGGCGCGACATCAGCGAGGATGCCCGGGCCGGGATCGTCACGTTCTCTATTCGCGCGGGCAGGAAGGCTGCCCACATCGGGTACGTCTCTTTGGTGCTCGGCGCGTATCTGGCCCTGGCCATGGCGGTGGCCGCCGAGGCTCTTCCGCCCCTGAGCCTGCTGGCCATGCTGTCCCTGCCCCTGCTGGTCCGGGCGATCCGGGCCTCCGAATTGGGCGCCGGGGGCCAGCAGCGCGCCATCGCCAGGATCGACCTTGAAACCGCGCAGCTCCATGCGGCATTCGGAGCGCTCCTCGTCCTCGGATTGGCCGCCGCCGCGGCCCAATGAGTTGAGCGCGGTCGAGCAGATCCCGGGTGGCGCCCAGACCGACGCGAGCGAAGGTCGTGGCCGCGGGAAGGATCTCCATGTGCTCGGGGCCCTCGCCGCCGCGTATGGAGCCTTTGCCCTTACCTTCCGGGGCTCATCTCAGCGCTTCTGGCAACGCATGACCACCACGGGCATCGCGTTGGGCGGCCTGGCCCTGGCATCCGAACCAGAGCTCCGTCGCACCCGGATCCGAGGTCGGGACATCGCGCTCGGCCTGGCCGCGGCGACCGGTTTGTACGCGATCTTCCACGCGGGAGACCGACTGGCCAGGTGGATCATGCCGAAAGGCGCTCAGGAGATCGGGAACATCTATTCGCTCCGACAGCTCCGCCCGCCTGCGGAGGTGGCGGCGCGCCTTGCATTGGTCATCGCCCCCGCCGAGGAGCTCTTCTGGCGAGGCTTCCTCCAACGACGGCTGGCTCGGCGCGTCGGCGTGTGGCGGGGCGCCGCTCTCGGGGCAACCGCTTACGGAGGGGCGCACGCGGTGACGGCGAACCTCACCCTGATGGGCGCGGCCGGAGTGGCCGGCGCGTACTGGGCGGCGCTGGCTGCGGCCGGCATTCCCATGGGAGCGCTCATCGTGAGCCACATGGTCTGGGACGTATGGATCTTCCTGCTCGCGCCGACAGATCTCAGGACCCGAAGGAGGAACGAGTGAGCATAGGAATACTGACCGAGCCCGCCCATCCGGCGCTGCGCCGACACGCCGAGATGCGCCGGGAGAGCATCCAGAACCGGATCGCCGACGCCATCACCAGGTTCGCCGGCTCGATGGTCTTCGTCTATGTCCACATCCTCTGGTTCGCCCTGTGGATCGGATTCCGGGTGGAGAAGTTCCCCTTCGGGCTGCTTACGATGATGGTCTCGCTCGAGGCCATCTTTCTCTCTACATTCCTGCTCATCAGCCAGAATCGGCAGGACGAGCGGCGGCAGATTCTCGCTGACTCGGAGTGGAAACTGGTCCAGCAACAGCAGAAGGAGAATGAGCTCGAGCTCAGGCAGAACGAGGAACTCCTCAGCCTATCGAAGCAGATCTTGGACCTCACTCGCGAGATCCATGGCCTCTCCATGGAGCGCGGATCGCCCGAACCGCCCGGGTAGCATGGTCCCGGGCTGGGCTCAGCGAGAGCCGGCCACCTGAGAGGCGAGTGCGTCGGCCGAGGCCAGCCCGCCGTCGACGTAGGTGACAGAGTTCGTCGGCACCCCCGGCACGCGCGGACCCGGCAGCACGATCCCCACGAGGTTCAATGGGTCTGCCCCCGAGATCCGGATCGTCTCGCCGGTGCGATTCGACTTCCGCACCGAGCGGAGCACCTCGATAGCCTCCGGAACCGCGTACTGCTCCCCGGCGAAGCCGGTCACGAACCGTCCGCCCCGGATGGTGCCTCGAGCCTCCATCCGCCGCAGCGCCCACAGAACCTCCCGCCAGGAAACGGTCAGAGTCTCCCGAGGCAGGAGGTCACGGAAGACCACGCCCCATCGAGCCAGCAGCTGCTCTGCGACGGCCTCGGCGAGTTCCTCGGGATCCTCCGTCGCCACCGTTCCCGGAACCAGCGACCACCGCCCCGACGATCGAGCCGCGACCCCCCCACCGCCACGTCGGAGCCTCCGTCGATCCGCGGCTCTGGTCACGCCCCGGCGGAACAGGAGGGATCGGACGGCCTGGAAGCCGTCGGCAGTGACGAGACCCCGAGCTACCGCGTCCCACAGCGCCTCCTCGACCTCGCCGGGCAGCCGGCGCGTGATCGTGGTGAGGTCCGACTGGAACAGCGCGCCGTGGTCCCGCAGCGAATCCAGGACGTCGCGGGTGCGCCCGGGCCCCGGCAGCGCGGGCGTCCGATCCCCTCGCGCCGCCTGCAGCAGCCACGGGAGGTCTTCGCGGATGGCCAGGGTGATTGGGGTGGCTCTGGAGGGCGTCATGCCGCTCCGTCGAGCGCCCTCATCAACCTCGCCATTTCGCAACGAGAGCCGCCCCCAGGTGAGATCGCCGGAGAGGCACAGATCGTCGAGCCATTCGCCGCGGTAGCCTTCGACGCGCGCGGCGAGGACGGCCCCCTCCCACGCGCCCGCCGCCAGCTCGAAGCCTTGGAGCTGCTCGACCACGGCGAGCACCCCCAGCCGGCTCTCCCGCTTCGTTCCCGGGGCTACGTGCTGCCAGCGCAGGAGGAATCGCATGAAGTCCTGAGCAGTGACCGGCTCGATCTCGCGCCGCAACCGCTGTTGTGTGTAGGAGTGGATCCGAGCGAGGAGACGGCGGGCGCAGAACTCCTCGGGACCGTCGGCGGCAGTGAAGTGCCCCCGAAAGGCGAAACCTTCAGCTTCGAGGCGAGCCAGGGCGATGTTGGCAGTGGACTCCGGCAACCCGGTCGCCTCCACCAGCTCGGACAGCGTGGAGGGGCCGCGGTACTCGAGATGGCCCCGAAGCATCTCGGCAGCCGCGGCGTCCCGATCGATCGCCAGGGCCGCGATCGGCGAGCGGAGATCGGGTGCCACCTTGGCGCCGGGGAACAGAAGCTCGAGTGTCGGCCGCCGTTCCACCGCGCACCAGAGCACCCCACCTGGCACGTGCACCGTCACGGCCCTACTGTCCTCCACCAGCTCGTCGAGCCAGGGCTCCCATTCATCGGCCGGGCGAAGCCCCACGACCGTCATCAGGAGGTCGTGGAGCTCGTCCGCGTCGCGCGGGTCGGGCCGAACTTCCTCTCGCACTCGATCGATCGCGCCCGGATCCAGGCTCGCCAGGTCGCGGGCCTCGACAGGGAGGCCCCGACGAAGCTGCACGGCCCGGCTGCGCCGCTCCTCCAGCGGGGCGTCATCCAGGTAGGTGAAGGGCCGGCCGTTCAGGATCTCGTGCGATAGCACCGAGGGCTCGGTGGTGTCGCGCAGGATCACGTTGACCCGGCCGGACTCGATGCCCGCGACGAGCTCCTTCAGGCCATCGATGTCCATGGCCTCGTGCAGGCAGTCTTCGAGAGTCTGACGCACCAGAGGGTGATCGGGGATCTCGAGAGGACCCGGCGCGACGTTCTCCTGGCACGCGGCGAGCGTGGGGAAGATCGCCGCCATCAGGTCGTCCGACTCCATGCGTTGGATCGGCGGCGGGTTTCTCCGACCGCCGCGCATCCGGAGCACGGCCAGGGCTCGGTTCAGGTTCCATCGCCATCGCGCCGCGAACATGGGTGAGGTGAGGACGGCCTGCCGGACGACGCCTTCCACCGTCTTGGAGGCAAGGAACTTGGGCACGCGCTCCAGGGGAAAGCTGTGCTGTGGCGCCAGCGACAGCAGGATGGCGTCGTCGCTGGCCGCGGCCTGAAGCTCGAAGTCGAACGTGACGCAGAAGCGCTTGCGAAGGGCTAACCCGAGCGCCCGGTTCAGCCGGGCCCCGAACGGCGCGTGTCCCACGAGCTGGGTCCCGCCGCTCTCGTCGAAGAACCGCTCGAGCACGATGGTGTTCTTCGTGGGAAGGGCCCCGAGCGCGGTCAGTCCGGCCCCCAGGTAGCGAACGATCGTGTCCGTCGCAGCCGAATCGATCGAGCACTGCAGTGCCAGCCAGGTGCGGGCGCCATCCGGGTCCCCGGCCTCGAGCCTTTCCTGCACCGCCGCTCGAAGATCGGAGACCTCTTCCGAGAGCTCCTCCGTCCGGCCTGGCGCCTCACCCAGCCAGAAGGGCACCGATGGCGGCGCGCCCTGCGCGTCCACCACACGAACTGTGCCCGGTTCCACCCGCCGGATCCGCCACGACGTCGTGCCGAGCAGGAAGACATCTCCGGCCATGCTCTCGATGGCCCAGTCCTCGTTCACGGTCCCAACGAACACGTCGTCGGGCTCCGCCACGACGCGGTAGTCGCCGAGCTCGGGGATGGCACCGCCCGAGGTGAGCGCCGCCAAGCGGGCACCGCGCCGACCCCGAAGGCGCCCGTTCACCCGGTCGCGATGCAGATACGCGGCCCGACGGCCCCGGCCCGTCTGGATCCCTTCCGAGACCAGCTCGACCACATCGTCGAAGTCTTCGCGTGACACATCGGCGAACGGCGCCGCTTTCCGGGCCAGCTCGAACAGGGCGTTCTCCGACCACTCCTCCGCCGCGCACTCGGCCACGATCTGCTGGGCCAGGATGTCGAGGGGCGCCAGTGGGGGGAGGATCGCGTCGAGGCGGCCGGAGCGAACACCGCGGAGCAAGGCCGCGCACTCGACGAGCTCGTCCCGCGACGTCGGGAACAACCTCCCGCTGGGGGTTCCGCTTCGCGTGTGGTTCGAGCGGCCCACCCGCTGGAGGAACGTGGCGAGGCTCCGCGGCGAGCCGATCTGGCAGACCAGCTCCACCGGCCCGATGTCGATCCCGAGCTCGAGCGAGGCCGTTGCCACGAGGGCGCCCAGCTCGCCCGCGCGCAAGCGCGACTCCACCCGCTGCCGTCGTTCCTTCGACAGGCTCCCGTGGTGGGCGGCCACTCGATCCTCTCCCAGGCGCTCCCCCAGTTGATGAGCCACGCGCTCGGCCATCCGACGGGTGTTCACGAACACGAGCGTGGTGCGGTGTCCCTTTACGTGTTCGGCGATGATGTCGAGGATCTCGGCCATCTGCTCCGCCGAGGCGACCGCCCCCAGCTCGTCGTCTGGAAGCTCGAGGGCGAGATCGAGGTCGCGCTGATGCCCGACGTCCACGATCGCGCACCGGGGGGAGCCATCTGCGTTCGACCGGTCGGCCCCGGCTCCGACCAAGAGCCGGGCCACTGTCTCGATCGGCCGCTGCGTCGCCGACAGGCCGATTCGTTGTGGGGGCCGATCCAGGAGGTGGGCCAGCCGCTCGAGCGTGAGCGCAAGGTGCGATCCCCGCTTGTTCCCCGCGACCGCATGAATCTCGTCGACGATCACCGTCTGGACGTGCCCCAGCATCGCGCGGCTGCGCTCCGCGGTGACCAGCAGGTACAGCGATTCCGGAGTGGTGATGAGGAAGTTCGGGGGGCGCCGCAGCATGGCCGCTCGCTCGGAGGCAGCCGTGTCTCCGGTCCGAACGGCCACGCGGACCTCGGGCGCGGTCAGCCCCAGCTCGGAGGCGACCTCGCGGATCTCCCGGAGGGGCGCCTCGAGGTTCTGGTGAATGTCGACCGCCAGCGCTTTGAGCGGCGAGACATAGACGACCTGCGGTCCGTCCATGGAATCGGGATCCGCCTCTTGGGCCTGGTACATCCGGTCGATGCACACGAGAAAGGCGGCCAGGGTCTTCCCGGAACCGGTCGGCGCCGCGATCAGCGTGTCCCGGTGCGCGGCAATCTCGCCCCAGCCACCTGTCTGGGGCGGAGTCGGCCCTTCCGGGAAGCGGCGCTCGAACCACGCGCGCACCGCCGGGTGGAACGTCTCGAGCATGCGGCCACTGTACCGCTGGCCACTGACAGCCGGGCTTCGAGCGCCCACGGGCGGGGCTGACTGGTAGGACCGGGACAGCGCACGGGAAGCCATGGCTCGATACTAGCGGCGCCCGGTGACAGGGATCGGGCGCCGCCTGGACGGGCTCGCCGGATCGGGCGCGCAGAGCTGTTCGAGGAAGGAGGCAACGTATGTGGCACAACCTGGTTTCGATCGGCTCGTCCTGGCAGGAGCGGGCGGTCCGAGCCATCGTGGTCTACGTCTTCCTGCTCGTGCTGTTCAGGGTGTTCGGTCGGCGGGAGCTCGGCCAGTTGACGGGGTTCGACATCATCGTGCTGCTCACGATCTCGAACATCCTCCAGAATTCGATGATCGGAAACGACAACTCCGTCATCGGAGGGATGATCGGTGCAGCCGTACTCCTTGCTGCCAACCTCACGCTCGCCTACGTCGTGTTCCGCAGCCGACGAGCAGAGCGGCTTATCGAAGGCGGCCCAAAGATCCTCATCCAAGATGGCAAGCTGCAGGAGACCCAGGTCTCCTCGGAGCTGCTCACCGAGCAGGACCTGATCTCGGCGGTTCATCGTGAAGGCCTCGAGAGTTTCGACGACGTCCATCTGGCGATCGCGGAGCCGAACGGGATGATCTCGATCATCCCTCGGGCTCGGAGCGACCGGGCCACTGAGGACTGATTGCCGATCCCGCACGCCGCGGGCCGAGCCGAACCAGGGCGTCATCCGTATTACCTGTGACCCGATCAGATCCACGGCTCGAAAGGAGAATCCATGCGGAGACTGCGTCTGGTGAGGCTGCTCGTCCTCTTTCTCGCCCTCGGCCTGGTGGCCGCAGCGTGCTCTTCGAAGAAGAGCGAGGGCTCAGAAGGGGGCGGAGGCACCATGACCATCGGCTCGGATAAGGCCAACAACCACGGCACGAAGGACTTCTCGGGCAAGGACGAGGCCGAGGTCGAGCTGGACAACTTCTATTTCAGTCCCACGGAGCTGAAGGGGACGGCCGGGTCGCAGATCAAACTCGAGCTGGACAATGAAGCCAAGGGGGCCCTCCACAACTTCACGCTCCAGGACCAGAACATCGACATGGATGTTCCGTCGGGGCAGAAGGTGGACGTCACTGTCACCTTCCCGCAATCCGGCTTTCTCGAGTTCTTCTGCAAGTACCACAAGTCCCGGGGCATGGTCGGGGAGCTGAGCGTGTGATCGGGAAGGCGCGCGCCAGCTCGAATACCTGATCGGATCTGAGATGCGGGGCCCTGCCAATCAGGGCCCCCCGCCGCTGTGTAATTCCACCAGAAGAGATCGTTAGGTCATCACCTCGAACGGGTATCTGCTCCGTGACCCCTGAAGAAAGGTGACGACATGAACATCATCTGGTGGCTGATCATCGGCCTCATCGCCGGGGCCGTGGCACGGCTGCTGGTCCCGGGGAGGGATCCCATGGGGGTGCTGGGTACGCTTGCCCTCGGGCTCGTCGGCTCACTGATCGGAGGGTTCCTGGGGTATCTGCTCGCCGGGGCAGAAGGAGCATTCAGCCCCGCGGGATTGATCGGGTCCATCATCGGGGCTGTCATCGCGCTCCTCATCCACCGATCCGCCGCCCGCCGTCGTCGACCCTTACGGAGAGGCTGGTAGCAGGAGCCTGCGCCTGCCGGCCGAGGGCGTCCTAAGCGAAGTCGAACCCCCAAATGGGGGATGGTTCACCTAGGCCATTCGCGGTAGACAAAGATACGGAAGGCCTCCGTCGCCTACGCATTGACCCCGGTCCTCGGGCTCATCCATCATGCCGCCAGAGAGTACGCATGGAGGCTTCATGTCCGTCGCGGCCCGAGCACCGTCTACAGTTCCTTTCCGTCGCCGTTTCTCAATCCCGGATCCACGTTGGTACTACTGGGGTGTGGCGCTCCTCTGGGTCGCCTTCCTCGCGTGGGATCTCTCATCGCACGTCCGAGAAGTTGTGCCGCACACCTGGGACTTGCTGCCTTGGCTCATCGTTGTCGAAGTCGTGAACCTATTTCCCTTGTGGAACTGGCGCTATGCCTACTTCACGCCCGACGACGCAGTGGCAGTAGCAGGAATGTTGGCGCTCACTCCGACTCAGATCGGCGTAACGGTCTTCATCGGTGCCTTTGATCTTAGAGAATTCAAGCGCGATATTGCGCTCTCGAAAGCTGTCTTCAACCGAAGCCAGGTTGCAGCGGCGATCTACTTAGGCTCTCAGGGCGCACATTTGGTTACGCCAGCACCAAGTGAGTCTCCGTATGTTCTTCTGTTGGGACTACTGGCACTCGTCGTGATGATGTTGGTCAACTACTTGGTCGTGGGGCTTGGAATCTCACTCGAACATCGATACACCATCGTACGTGCGGTCCGGCAACTAAAGATCGGCAGCATTCCAGACTTCGCGCTCGCTCTCGTCTCCTGGGCCGTCTTGGGCGTCATGCTGGCTGTGCTGTATGACCAAGTCCATTTTTTTGGGTTACTGGCATTTCTCGTACCGACACTGCTGGGCAGGCAGGTGTTGGCTCGAAGTCAAATGTTTATCGAAACTAGGCGAGCGTATCGAT
>DASXTW010000218.1:0-11392 GCA_036505215.1 Actinomycetota bacterium
CTGTCGATCGACGGCAAGGTCCAGCAACTGGCCGAGCAGAGCCTGCAGCTCGCCATCGACCTGGCGCACCGCACGGCGGACCGGAGCTCCGGCCAATACTTGAGAGCCACGGGCGGCGCGGTCATCGTCATGGACCCACGCAACGGGAAGATCGTGGCGCTCGCATCGAACCCAACCTTCGACCCGTCGATCTTCCTCGGCGGCCTGAATCGCACGGAGGCGCGGGGGCTGGATCTCTGCTTCGCGAAGCGGTCGTGCCCGAAGCCCAGTCACAACAACCCCCTGCTGGACCGGGCAACTCAGGGACTGTATCCGGCGGGATCGACCTTCAAGCCGTTCGTGGCCGTGGCTGCGCTCAAGGAGAAGTTCGCGAAGACGAACGGCCATTACCCCTGCCCGTCCATCTACTACGCGCCGGTCGACCCCACACGCCACCCGTTCCACAACTGGTCGTCGCTCAACTACGGAAACCTCTCGTTGGCGGACGCTCTCGCGTATTCGTGCGACACGGTCTTCTACAGGTTCGGGTACGACTTCTGGCTGCGCTACCACCGGTCCGGGGAGAAGCGCGAGCCGATGCAGGACGACCTCCGTTCGATAGGGTTCGGCCGTTACACGGGGATCGACCTACCGGGCGAGCAGCGGGGGAAGATTCCCGGCCATGCATACGTCAAGCGGCTCTATGACTCCAACCCCTGTTTCTACGGCAGCCTGTTCAGGAGTGCGAGCGGGAAACCCCGCTGCTCCTTCCTGGGTTGGCTGCCGGGTGACGCCATCAACCTGTCGATCGGCCAGGGATTCATGACGGTGACTCCCCTCCAGATGGCGGTGGCGTACTCCGCCATCGCCAACGGGGGAACCCTGTACGCGCCTCGAGTGGTCGACCGCATCGAGTCGCCCGACGGAGATCTGATCCGGAAGTTCTCGCCCGAGTTCACCGGTACTCTCCCCATCCCCCGGCGTCAGGTGCTGTTCCTCAGGAACGCGCTCAAGGGGGTCACGCGGTTCGGAACCGCTCGGTCAACCTTCGAGGGATTTCCGTTGAATCGGATCCCCGTTGCCGGCAAGACGGGGACAGCCGACATCCTCCCCCTGCAGCCGACCTCGTGGTTCGCGGCCATCGCTCCCGCCGACCACGCGAAGTACGTGGTGATCGGCATGGTGGAGCAGGGTGGCCACGGGTCCACCACCGCCGCTCCGCTGGTACGGCGTGTCCTGGAAGGACTGTTCGGGTTGAATCCGCCGCCCAGGCTTCAAGCCGGCGCGACGGTGGACTGATGGGAGGTCCGGGGGTGGTGATCTGATGGCGCAGCTCGACCTGGCAGCAGTGGGTCGTCAGAGGACGCTGGCCGGTGAGCAGTCGCCGACGCGCCACATGGACATGGCCCTGGTGGGGACGGCGGTGGCCCTGGCGCTGGTGGGCCTGGCGATGGTGTATTCGGCCACCAACAAGAGCCTGTCCGCGCTGCGAGTCGATCCCGGCTTCTACCTGAAGAAGCAGGCCGTGTACCTGGTGGTGGCCGTTGCAGCGATGGCCTTCACCGCCATGGTCGATTATCGGCTGTTCAAGATCTACGCCAGCTTCATGTACCTGGGAAGCGTGGTGCTGCTCGCGCTGGTGCAGACGCCACTCGGCACCTCGGCTAAGGGGGCCCAGCGCTGGTTCCAGTTCGCCGGCTTTCAGCTGAGCCCTTCGCTGTTCGCCCGTCTGGGACTGATCGTGATGCTGGCCGCTTACCTCTCAGAGGTGAAAGCGCTCGATCTGACGAACGTTGTTCGCGCCAGCACGCTGGCGGCCGTCCCCATGTTCCTGGTGTTCGTCCAGCCTGACATCGGGACGACCATCATCCTCTCGGCCATCCTGGTGGCACTGCTGGTGATCTCAGGGGCCAAGGCTAGGCACCTGGCAGTCCTGGCGCTCGCGGCCGGCATCGCCATCTTCGGTGCCTTCCAGCTCCACATCATCAAGGACTACCAGATCCAGCGCCTCACCAGCTTCCTGGACCCTCAATCGGACGTGCAGCGGGCCGGCTACAACAAGCAGCAGGCCGAGATTGCCATCGGCGCCGGTGGGCTCGTCGGCAAGGGGTACCTGCATGGATCTCAGACGAACCTCGACTACGTGCCGGCCCAGCACACCGACTTCATCTTCACGGTCGTCGGAGAAGAGCTTGGCTTCCTGAGGGGCGCCGTACCGATCCTGATCCTGTTCGGACTCCTGCTGTGGAGGGCGTTCCGCATTGCGCTGTTAGCAAAGGACCCCTTCGGGACGTTCGTTGCCGTGGGGGTGGCGGCCATGATCGCGATCCAGGTCTTCGTGAACGTCGGCATGACGATCGGGATCATGCCCATCACGGGGATCCCCCTGCCGTTCATCTCCTACGGCGGAAGCGCCATGATCGCCGACTTCATCGGGATCGGGCTCCTGCTCAACGTCCACATGCGCCGTTTCCTGTGAACCCCCCTGGACCTCCCCTCTCTGGCTCGTCGGCTTCGGCGCGTGCTACCCCCCCTGGACCCCCCTTACCGGGAATGTCCTGGGGCGCTGGTATCCTTGATACAGGTGTACCCGGGATCGAACTGGCGTGCAGAGGGAGATGTCCCCCGTAGCCGGCCCCGGGACGTGGCAAGTGGCCGCGTGATCAGGCAGGCAGCCCGCCGGTCCCCTCCAGGACCGGGTCCGGAGCGCCGCGAGCAGGCTGCGAGGCCAGGAAGAGGTGTTCCCGTGCATGTTGACGCGGGTCGTGTTGGGCGAGTGAGTTCGTCTGCGAGTTCGTTGGCAGACCCTCATCTCCGCCCGATGCCCAATTCCCGGATCTCTTTCATCCAAGCCTCCTGAGCAGTCGGCGCTCGCGCCTGCGCGCGGTCCTGAAACAGGAAAGGACGTGCGTTGAGCGAGCAGATGAATGAGGCAACAGCTCCCGGCCTCGAGGAGGTCGAGGGGGGACGGGGCTCTTCCGGCGACCTGGAGACTTCGGGCGGGCCCCCACGCCCGAGGCGAAGGCGGAGGCGCCGGTCCGGCCGGCGACCCTCCACCCAGGCGAAGTCGACCGGCCAGACGGGCGACGAGAGGGGATCCCCAGAGGACGAAGCCGTACCCGTCCGAGCGGTCCTGACGGGCGAGGAGGTGGACCTGGAGCAGGTTCCCACCGACGAGCCGGGAGATGGATCGGTGGCCCGGACACGGCCTGCGGCTGGGCAGCGCCGGCGACGAACTCGAGGAGGTCGATCGAGGGGTGCTCGCGCCACCAAGAGCGCTCCAGCGGAGGCTGTCCCGGTCGAGGACATCACCCTCCTCGAGCCGGAGGCCGCCGGGGTCGTGGCTCCGGAGGAGGAAGAGGCAAGTCCGGCGCCGAAGCCCCGACGTCGTCGCAGACGGGGAGGCCGCGGCAGATCGGGCAGCAAGACGGGTGCGACCGCCGCGGCCCTCACGGAAAGTTCGCCGGAAGTAGACGAGAGGGTGGCCGCCCCGGAGGCGTCGGAGATCGAGGAGCCGCTGGAGGCGCCTGAGGAGGCTCCCACCACGGCGCCGGCCCGGCCCCGAAGGGCATCCAAAACGAGGAAGCGCCCTTCGACTTCCCGAACCGGGACCAGAGCAGCAGAGGCCGGGCAGGCTGAAGAACCAGAGGCGCCCGAGGAGCCAGAGCCTGAAGCTGCCCCACAGACCCGTACAGCCCGCAGGGTTCGAAGCCCGCGCAGACGGCGCGAGCCGACCGCTCCGATCAAGCGGGTCGCAGACAAGGTCATGCTGATCACCGAGATCGGCGACAGGGACCAGATCGCCGTCCTGGAGGACCGGACCCTCGTCGAGCACTACATCACTCGGGCAGGGGCCCGCTCCATGGTGGGCAACATCTACCTGGGCAAGGTTCAGAACGTTCTGCCGGGCATGGAGGCGGCGTTCGTCGACATCGGACGAGGGCGCAATGCCGTGCTGTACGCGGGCGAGGTGTCCTACGACGAGGACGTGGACGGCCAGACACCTCGCATCGAGAACGTCCTGAAGGGCGGCCAGAACATCATGGCTCAGGTCACCAAGGATCCGATGGGGGGCAAGGGCGCCCGGCTCACTCAGGAGATCAGCCTGCCCGGCCGCTTCCTGGTCCTGGTTCCGAACTCGCAGGTGTTCGGCATCAGTCGCCGCCTCCCCGACAACGAGCGGGCCAGGCTGAAGGATGTCCTGAAGAAGGTCCGGCCCACCGAGCATGGCGTGATCGTGCGGACTGCGGCCGAGGGAGCAGATGCGGACGACCTCACTGCGGACCTCGAACGGCTGCTCGCGGAGTGGGAAAAGATCGCAAAGAGCGCCAAGCGCGGCCGGGCCCCTCGCGTCCTGTACGAGGAGCCCGAGCTCACCGTCCGCGTGGTCCGAGACCTGTTCACGGCCGGCGAGTTCCGGGAGATCATCACAGACTCGGTTCCCATCTACGACCAGGTGGTGGCGTATCTGAAGTCCGTCGCTCCGGACCTCGTCCCGAAGGTGCGCATGCACGAGGGTTCCCTGCCCTTGCTGGAGACGCATCACGTCACGGAGCAGATCCACAAAGCGCTGGAGCGAAAGGTCTGGCTTCCCTCGGGGGGCTACCTCGTGCTCGATCGCACCGAGGCCATGACAGTCATCGACGTCAACACCGGCAAGCACGTGGGGAAGGCCAATCTCGAGGAGACCGTGACCAAGACCAACCTCGAGGCGGCCGAGGAGATCGCCCGCCAGCTTCGCCTCCGGGACATCGGCGGGATCATCATCATCGACTTCATCGACATGCTCCTCGAGAAGAACAAGGACAAGGTCATCCAGACGCTCAGGAACGCCATGGCCCAGGACAAGACGCGGTCCCAGGTCTTCGACATCGGGCCGCTCGGGTTGCTGGAGGTGACCCGCAAGAGGGTCTCGGCCGGCCTGCTGGAGTCCTTCTCGGAGACCTGTCCCACGTGCGAGGGCCGCGGCATCCTGCTCACGCACAAGCTCTGAGGACCCTCGGGCCTGCCCAGAGCTCGCGTCCGGGCCCGGTTCTCGGCTGGGTTCGTCGGCTACCATGGGAGGCTGTTCGCATCGAAAGGCCCCCGGAGGAATCCCCATGTATGCAGTGATCAAGGCAGGTGGCAAGCAGCACAAGGTCCAGCCCGGCGACGTCATCGAGGTGGAGCTGGTCCACGGAGGACACGACGAGGCGATCACGTTCACGCCGCTCCTGGTGGTCGACGACGACGGCAAGACGCACTACGGGAAGGAGCTGGCCAAGGCCCAGGTGAAGGCCAAGCTGGTCGGCCAGGAGAAGGGCGACAAGGTC
This sequence comes from Actinomycetota bacterium, assembly GCA_036505215.1. Lineage (GTDB taxonomy): Bacteria > Actinomycetota > UBA4738 > UBA4738 > UBA4738 > DASXTW01. Next base: position 5,292 of record DASXTW010000218.1, read on the forward strand.
AAGATCTTCAAATACCGCCCCAAGACGGGGTATGCCCGTCGCCAGGGACACCGCCAGATGTACACGCTGGTGGAGATCCAGGAGGTAGCTCTGGGCAAGCGGGCCCCGGCGAAGAAGGCCGAGGAAGGGGCCGAGCCGGAGCTGGAGACGGTCCCCGCTCCAAGGGGGGGCAAGGGTGGCCGGGCCGCATCCGCCGGGACCACTGCCCCGAAATCGGCCAAGGCCGCTGAAACGCCTCCGACCCCGGAGGAAGAGGTCGAAGGGGCTTCCGCCGAACCGCAGGCTGAAGCTGAAGGCGCGGCGTCAGAGGAGTGATCGGCGGCCCGGGAGCTCGCCTCTGCTACCCTAGGTCGCGCCATGGCACACAAGAAGGGCGGAGGCTCATCCAGGAACGGTCGTGACTCCAAGTCCAAGCGGCTTGGGGTGAAGAGCTTCGAGGGGGAGACGGTCCCCGCGGGCTCCATCCTGGTTCGCCAGAGGGGGACCAAGATCCACCCTGGAGCTGGTGTGGGCAAGGGCGGGGACGACACCCTGTTCGCCAAGATTCCTGGCCTGGTTCAGTACCACAGCTCGGGCGGGCGCCGGGTCGTCTCCATCGTCCAGCAGTAGGCCCGGGACACCGACCGGGCGATCCTCTCTCAAGCTTGCGTCTCGGCCTGGGCGGCTCGGATCGCCAGGACCCAGAGATCGACCTCGTCCCGCTTGGCTGTGCCGGCCACCTTGAGCTTGATCACTGCCCGGCGCTTCAGGAGGAACCTGTCCAGGACCCTCAGTCCTGATCCAGCCTGAGCGAGCGGCGGAGGCTGGACGAAGTAAAAGCCGATCACCGATGGGGCGTCCGGCACGTCGATCGCGACTTCCAGCACCGGCGTCCCCCTCGCCCTGTGCGCCCGAACGATCGAGCCCACGGGAAGGACGGTCTCCGCAGCTCGGCCTCCCTCGGGCACGAACACGAGAGCCCGGTCGTCGAGGCTCAAGGTGCCCTTCACTCCGGCCAACGTCGTCCGGCCGTGGACCATCCATACCGTGCTGGTCGGGGCCATGGTCACGAGGGTACCGCCGACAGTGGACGACGGAAGCCGGGAGGCATAATCGGACGCGATGTTCGTCGATCAGGTCACCATCTTCGTGAAGGCCGGGGACGGCGGGGCCGGAAGTTCGTCGATCCGCCGGGAGCCGTACCGGCCCAAGGGCGGGCCCGATGGGGGTGATGGAGGCAAGGGCGGAGACGTCATCCTCCGGGTGGATCCATCCACGTTCGACCTGTCCGCGTACAGGGATCGCCCTCGTCACCGAGCGAAGAATGGACGGCCCGGATCGTCGAACAACCGGCACGGCGGCAGCGGCGAGGATCTCGTCTTGCCGGTCCCCGACGGGACCGTGGTCCGCGACGACCGCGGTCTGGTTGCAGACCTGGTCGGGGAGGAGGCCAGCGTGGTCGCGGCCCGAGGCGGCCGCGGCGGACGCGGCAATGCGTCCCTGGCCTCCGCGAGGAATCGCGTCCCGCGTGTGGCCGAGCGCGGGGAGCCCGGCGAGGAGGCCCGGCTCGAACTGGATCTGCGTCTGGTCGCCGACGTGGCCCTGGTAGGTCCGCCCAATGCGGGGAAGTCCACTCTTCTCTCCCGGTTGACGGCGGCCCGGCCGAAGATCGCCGAGTACCCGTTCACCACCATCGAGCCGAATCTCGGCGTGGCCGAAGACGGCGAGCGATTCGTGATCGCGGATGTCCCAGGCCTGATCGAGGGAGCGCACGAGGGGAAGGGCTTGGGGCTCACCTTCCTTCGCCACGTCTCCAGGTGCCGCGTCCTGGTCTACGTGGTGGACCTCTCGGGTGACCCTGATGGCGACCTGGCCATCGTCCGAAAGGAGGTCGCCGCGTTCGACCCGGCTCTCTCCGAACGTCGATCGCTCGCCGTGGGAACCAAGGCAGACCTTCTGGGGGAGCACAGATCGGTTCCCTCCGACATCGACCTGGCAGTGTCCGGCCTGACCGGCGAGGGGGTGGAGGAGCTGGCCTCGGCCATCACCGAGCAGGTGTCGGCGGCCAGGGCCCAGGAACCCGCGCGATCCTCCTACGTGGTCCTTCGTCCGGGCCGCGAGCCCTTCGTCATCAGGAGGGAGGGCGAGCATTATGTGGTGGCCGGCCCCAAGGTGGAGCGATGGGTGGAGGAAACCGATCTGGAAGACCCGCGGCAGGTCGCGGCCCTGCAGCGGCGGCTGGTCCGAGCCGGCGTGGAACGGCGACTGGCCGAGGCGGGGGCGCACCGAGGAGACGAGGTCATGATCGGGGGGAGGGCCTTCGAGTTCATCCCCGAAGATAATGAGCGCGATGGCGAGCAAACGTGAGCTGCTGATGGCCGAGGATGTCGGGTGGACGGAGTTCCTCGGGCTGGTCGAATCCCTGACTGCCGAACAGATGGAGGAGCCCGGCTATTTCGCCGAGGGCTGGTCGGTGAAGGACCTCCTGGGACACATCGGCGGATGGCAGGCCGAGGCCGTGCAGGTACTCGAGCAGATCAGGATGGGCACGTACACGCCGCGGCGAGTGGATGTCGACGTCTTCAATAAGCAGTTCTATCAGGCCAACAAGGATCTCCCTCTCTCCGTCGTTCGGGCCGAGTGCTGGTCGGCTCGCAACCGCATGCTCGAGGAATGGAATGCCCTCCCCGAGCTGATCCCCGACGCGGAGGAGTGGTTCGTGGAATCGGGCCCCAACCACTACGCCGAGCACGTCGAGCGCCTGCGGGCATGGGCGGGCGAACTCATCGCCCGCTAGGGCGTCGCTTCCACCGATCGGTGCAGGTCCGCCCGTAGAATCCGAAACCGTGGGCCGACCTAAGCGCCTCGGGGTCATGGGCGGGACCTTCGACCCGATCCATTACGGACACTTGGTCACCGCGGAAGCGGCCCTGTGGAAGTTCGACCTGGACGAGGTGGTGTTCGTCCCGACCGGGCACCCGTGGATGAAGGAGCACCGGGAGGTGACCACAGCCGAGCACAGATACCTGATGACCGTGATCGCTACGGCCAGCAATCCAAGGTTCTCGGTGTCCAGGATCGAGGTGGAACGGAAAGGCCCGACCTACGCCATCGACACGCTTCAGGAACTACGCCGACAGGCCGAGGAAGAACTTGAGTTGTACTTCATCACGGGGGCAGACGCCATTCTCGAAATCTTCCAGTGGAAGGACCCTGACGAGGTCCTGTCGATGGCCCATTTCATCGCGGCGACTCGTCCCGGCTACGACATCGCCCGGTTCGAGGAGGCCGCGACGACTGTGGCCGGGGGACACCCCAAGATCTCGGTGATGGACGTCCCGGCCCTCTCGATCTCGTCCACTGATGTCCGGCGCCGGGTTCGGGAGGGCGAGCCGATCCGGTACCTGGTCCCTGAGGGCGTGCACGCTTATATCCACAAGATGGGCCTGTACAGGGGGTCGGCTTGAGGGGAAAGTCCAAGGACCGGCGCCAGACGGGGTTCGAGGGCCCCTGGATCCGGCGCACGCCGGGTTCGCCGACGCCCGGGCCCCCGATGGCCCATCCGGACGAGGACCTGCCGCCTCTCAGGGACTGGCCACCCCCCGAGATCCTGGCCCGGTGGGAGGCGAGGAAGGAGGCCGCACGGAGGCGCCACACCGCTCGGCGGAAGGTGACGACCTGGTTGCTGATCGCCGTGGTTGTGGTCGCAGGCATCGTGGTCTTCGTGCAGCGCACGGCGAAGCGGGGGGCTGGACCGAGGGGGCCCGCCGGCACGGCTCCTCCGTCGCTGGTCGTCTGGGGCGTGAACATGCAGACCGCGTCCTTCGTGGCCGTCATCTCGAACCCGGGGAACCTTGGCCCGGTGGCCCTGGTGATCCCCGATGAGACACTGGTGGACATTCCGGGTGGGCCGGCTACGGTGGGAGGGGCCGTGGGAGAGCCGGGGTTGCTTCTGGCTGCGGCCCAGGCCACCCTGGACCGCAGGGTGGACCACTATGTCGTGATGAACGACCTGGACCTGGGAGGGCTGATCGACCGGATCGGCCCGATCGAGGTTCAGCTCGACGAACCTTTCGGGTGGAACGGACGCACGTTCGGCCCGGGGACAGCCCGGCTCACGGGCGGCCCGGTCATGTCGTTCCTGGAAGCCGGGACCGAGCTCGACCGGACCCCCCGATGGGAAGAGGTGCTGACCGGGATCTTCTCGGCGAGGCCCGACTCGCAGCGGTGGGCCGGTCCATTGGGGACAACCGACTCGGCCGGGGCAGTCCGCTCGGCTCTCCTGGCGGCCCATGAGGCTGCCGTCCTGGAGGTCCCCACCGCCCCCGCCGAGGGGGGAGGGCTGCTGGCGGATCCCGACGACGTTGCCGACTTCCTGCAGAGCCACCTGGGGCGGGAAGGCACGCCGCTGGTCCGGGTGATCGTGCTGACCGCCAACGGTCAAAAGAGCGACGTCATCGTCGTCGCCACGCGCCTGGCCGGCCTGGGCTACCGGGTGGTGGCTGCCCAACCGGCCCGGTCCAAGCTTGGGCTCACCCAGATCGTGGCCGCGGACGATTCCTTCCTTTCCAAGGCCAACGAGGTTCAAGCTATCCTGGGGGTGGGAAGCGTCTACGTGGGCCCCGAATCAAGCGGGGTCGCCGACATCACCATCGTGTTAGGAAAGGACTTCAAGGCAGGTTGACGGGCGTAAAGAAGTGGTCCACGGCTCGGTGACGGACCCAGGGCGACTCGCCTCGCTGGCGGCCCGGGCCGCGTCCTCCAAGCAGGGGGAAGCCATCGTGGTCCTGGACGTCCGCGACCTGATCACCATCACCGACTACTTCGTCGTGGTGTCCGGGACCTCGGATCGCCAGGTCAAGACCATCTCCGACGAGATCGTGAAGAGCCTCAAGGAGCAGGGGACCAGGCCCGTTCGCCAGGAGGGAGAGCCGGCCGCCGGGTGGGTGCTGTTGGACTACGTCGACTTCGTCGTCCACGTCTTCAGCCAGGATCAGCGCGAGTACTACCGGCTGGACAACCTGTGGGCCGACGCGCCCGTGGTCGACTGGGGCGAGAAGGCGGAGGCGGCGTCCAGATAGCCCGGATGCGCCACTGGTAAAATCGATCGGTTCAGCGGGCCTGTAGCTCAGTTGGTAGAGCGCTTGCTCGGCAGGCAAGAGGTCAGGGGTTCGACTCCCCTCAGGTCCACTGCTAGAACACATGTTCGGGAATCGGCCAAGCAACCCAGCTGATATTGGAGCCTCGCAGCGCGGACAGTTGCGGATCCCGCACACAGGATTGTGGTTTCAAGGCACCAACGCGCCACTCCAGGCATCGGATACTCTGCGCCGATGGTGACCTGCCCCTCCTGCTCTCACGAGAATCCCGACGGGCAGAGGTTCTGCGGTGAGTGCGGAACGCCTCTCGGTGCTCGCGCTCATGCGGTCCGCGAGGAACGCAAGGTCATTACCTGCCTGTTCTGCGACCTGGTCGGCTTCACCGCCGACTCGGAGTCCGCCGATCCCGAGGACGTTGATCGGATGCTCTCGACCTACGCGGCGATGACACGCTCTCAGATCGAGTCCCACGGTGGGGTAGTGGAGAAGTTCATCGGCGATGCCCTCGTCGGCGTCTTCGGGGTCCCGGCCGCGCACGAGGATGATCCCGAACGAGCCGTGCGCGCGGGCCTTCGCATTGCCCAGCGCGCTGAAGATCTGGCCGCCGTCGGAGGGGCGCCGTTGAAACTGCGGGTGGGGATCAACACAGGGGAGGCCCTGGTGCGACTGGGGATTACGCCAAGCTCCGGCGAAAGGTTCGTGGCAGGAGACGCGATCAACACAGCCTCGCGCATCCAGTCGGTGGCTCCGGAGATGGGCGTCGCTGTGGGCCTCGCTACCTACGAGGCCACCTCTGCGGTCTTCGACTACGAGGAGCTTCCGCCTGCCACCCTGAAAGGCAAGACCTCACCGGTCCGTGTGTTCCGCGCCAGGGTCCCCCGTGCCCGGTTCGGCACGGATCTGATTCGAACCCGCGACACGCCATTCATCGGCCGGGAGATCGACTTGGCTCTGCTCAAGGGCATCTTCAACAAGGCCGTCGCGTCGAACTCGGTGCAGCTCGTCACTGTGGTGGGCGAGCCC
>DASXTW010000219.1:0-1968 GCA_036505215.1 Actinomycetota bacterium
GGTGACTCGGGCGTATCGGCCCAAGAACCGCGCCGAGGCGGTCCAGTTCCTGCGGCGGGTGGAGGCCGATGGCCAGTTGGCCAAGAAGAGGCTGATCGAGGCGAACCTTCGCCTGGTGGTCTCGATCGCCAAGCGGTACTCGCCTCATGGAATGACGTTCCTGGACCTGGCCCAGGAGGGGAACGTGGGGCTCATCCGGGCGGTGGAGAAGTTCGACTACACCAGGGGGTACAAGTTCTCCACCTACGCCACGTGGTGGATCCGCCAGGCCATCACCCGGGCCATCGCCGAGCAGTCCCGGACCATCCGCATCCCGGTGCACATGTCAGAGCTCATCAACAAGCTTGGCCGGGCCCAACGGGAGCTGCTGCAAGGCCTGGGGCGCGAGCCGCTCCCGGACGAGATCGGTAGTCAGTTGGGGATCCCGGCGGACAAGGTCATGCAGATCATCAAGGTCTCCCGGGGGCCGGTGTCCCTCGAGACCCCCATGGGCGAGGAGAAGGACTCCCACCTCGGCGACTTCATCGAGGACCCCGATGCGGTCGTGCCGGTCGACGCCGCGTCGTTCATCCTCCTCCAAGAGCAGCTCGAGTCGGTCCTCCACACACTTTCCGAGCGGGAGAACAAGGTCATCCAGTTGCGGTTCGGGTTGCTCGACGGCCACCCCCGAACCTTGGCGGAGGTGGGCCGGGAGTTCAGGGTCAGCCGGGAGCGGATCCGCCAGATCGAGTCGAAGACACTCTCGAAGCTCCGGCACCCCTCACGGTCGCAGAAGCTCCGCGACTACCTGGAGTAGACCAAGACTCTTACAACTCTTTGCGCGCCTCCATCGATGCCTGTCATGCCCCTGAAGGGGTGCATTTATTGAGATCCGGCCGCTCCCGTGGTGTCTTTCGACGCGGGCGGCCAACTCCTGGGTGAGGGGAGTCCCCCTGCGGGGGTGACGGGTGGCCGGACTCGGCCGGCTCCGATTGAGGACTCGCGGGTCCAAGCCTGAGCGCTTACAGGTGTCGGAGTCCTCGGACAAGACTTGGGCCGACAACTCGCCGGTGGGGTTCGAAGGTCACCCTCCTCGAGCGGGCCAACTTCCCGGAGCGTCACGCGATGAGGTCTCGCCGGCAGAGGTCGATGATGGCGGGGTAGACATCCCCGAGGAGGGATGGCGATGGTCCAAGCGTTCGTGCTGATCCAGGCCGGAGTGGGGATGGCCTCCCGGGTGGGGCAGGCCGTGGGCGCGGATCCAGGGGGTGCGCTCAGCCGATATCGTGACCGGGCCCTACGACGTGGTCGTCCGGGTCGAGGCCGCGAGCATCGATGCGCTCGGCCGGCTGGTGGTCTCGAAGATCCAGGCGGTCGAGGGCATCACCCGGACCTTGACCTGCCCCGTGGTGCGGCTTTGACTGCAGCCCGCCGCTCCGAACCGCATCCTTCGCACCAATCCAAGGCGCTCATCTCAACGGTTCCGATCATGTTCGACGGCTTCCAGGTCTACTGTCGGACGAGATCGCTGACGGCGAGTGGCTCGTCTGCTTCGAGGTCGAGGACTCTGCCGAGTGAAGACCTTCTTGCCTGTCTTCCTGATCGCCTTCTTGGTGCTGATGTCGGCGCTCGGGTGTACCTGACGTTCGGGGGACGATGAGCAGGCCGGATGGGTACCGAGCTTCAGGCGTACTTTGCGTGGTAGACGTCGCGGAACAGTGGGTCGTCGTATTCACAGCGGCTATCGCCCCGTGAGCGCAGTGGCAACGAACGCGCCGACATGCTTCCGCTGTGGTCGATGGACATGGCGGTCTCGCGTGATTCAATCGGGTGATGCGCGGTCATGGCCGGACCGTGTCGTCCTTCAGGACGTCGCAGGCTTCCCTCTGCTGCCGCCCTTGCCCAACGCGGCGCGGTCGCCCCGCCTGCCCCCTGGCTCCCTCTTCTCCTTCGATCGTCTCTGGTCCATCCTTTTGCGGCCGCTGTCGT
>DASXTW010000220.1:0-21761 GCA_036505215.1 Actinomycetota bacterium
CGACCCTTCTCGAGCACTGATCAAGCCCTGAGCGGGTTCTTCCGCTTCTCCCAAACAAGCTGGCTAGCTTACCTCGCAGGGTAATCGGATCTACGAAGAACGGAGAAAGTCGCCATGATCACACCAGCCTCGGTGCACGACTGGGCCATGCTCGTGGGTATGCTCGCGATGCTGGGTAGCTTCGCCGTACTGATTCATCGCTCGATCGCCAGGGAGGCGGAAGCGGAAAGAGCCCGTGCCGTCCCTCCGGAGCTTGCATTCCACCTCCGGGGGGAAAGCGAGGACGCCGAACTCACGAGTGTTGGCGCCCGATAGGCCTCCGCGCGCGGGACAACGTATGGGCGCTAGGGCGAGGGATTCGCTCTAGGGACGGAGTTTTCGTTGCGTCGAACGGCAGAGGCCGCCCGATCGAGTCGGGTATCGAGCCGGGCAGACTCGCTGATGTCTTTCTTCATCCAGTCGAACAGCACGAAGGCCATCGCGGGCAGCATGAGGACCATCGAGCTGGTCCACATCAGCACTCCGGCCAGGTGCTGGTCTGCCAGTGCGGAGGTCCCCAGCGCCGCCGTCGTGAACAGGTAGTGTGGGTATAGGATCTGATCGGAGCTGTAGATAGCCAGACCCAGGAAGGCCATCTGCGGCATCGCCAGGAACAGGTACAGGAGGCGGCCCGGATGGGAGATGCGGGACGAACCCACCTCCCGCCCCACGACCGGCCGCCAGAACAACACGGCGGCGAACACGTAGAGGGCGTGCTCCAGACCGTGAACCCCCTCGCTACCCAATGCGTCTTCGTAGAGGTTGGTGAAATGCGAAGCCCACAGTGCGACGGTGAACAGAGACCAGCTGACGACAGGATGGGATAGAAGAGTGGCGGCCCGACTCTGGAGGAGGGGGACAAGAAGCCGGGTTCGGAACGAGCTGGTGGAAGCGCGCAGAGCGAGCACGATCGGCGTGCCTAACACCATCAGAGGGGCCGCGACCATCGTCAGGAGCAGGTGCTGCACCATGTGGACGGCAAAGAGGCGGCCGCTGTAGTCGTGGATCGGAGATTGCAGGGCGAGGTACGCGACGCCCAGGCCGGACAAAAAGCACGCTGCCCGCCACCTGGGGAATGAAATGGGGGTTGGCCGAACTCGCGCGATGCCCCGCAGGTAGAGAGCCGCTGCCGCGAACAGCCCGAGCACGATGATCGGGTCAAAGCTCCAGGAACGCAGAATGGTGAGCGGGGCTGTCGGGTTGGCTCGCAGAGATTGTCTCAGGCCCAGCAGCGACATCAGCGCCACCGCCCGGTTGGCTCTAGCCCACGGGGACTTGCCCGACCACTGGGCGGGCGGAACGGCCTGACTCGGCGGAGCGATCGGGAAGGGGCTGAGTTCCCGCCAGCGGCAGACGGAGGGAGAAGGTGCTTCCCTTCCCCAGCGACGATCGCACATCGACCGAGCCACCGTGGGCCTCCGCAACCGCCTTCACCACCGAGAGCCCCAGCCCTACGCCGCCCCCGTCCCTGCTCCGAGCAGGATCCGCGCGGGCGAACCGATCGAAAATCCGCTCGAGGGCTTCGGGCGGGATCCCCGTGCCCGTGTCAGCCACCCTCACGGCGGCAGCCTGCCCCCGCCGCCTGAGGCTGATCTCGATCGAATCGTCGGGGGTCGTGTGCTTGACGGCGTTCTCGATCAGCGCGTCCAAGGCGAGCTGAAGGCGGTCGGGGTCCGCGTCAACAGTCGCCTCATCTACGGCCCCGACCGACCAGCGCCTGTCCTCCGTGGACCACCGTCTGAGGGTTTCCACCACCAGGAGAGCCAGGTCCACGGTGGACGTGTGCAGGAATCCAGGGTGGTCGACCGAGGCGAGAACCAGCAGGCGGTCGGCAAGCCGACGGAGGCGCAGCATCTCGTCCATCGCGACCCCGGCGTCTTTCACGACCGGTTCCTCGGTGGACATTCGCTTGATCAACTCCGTGTGGCCGAGGGCCACCGCGATCGGCGTCCGAAGCTCGTGGGACGCGTCCTGTATGAAACGCCGCTCCAGCTGGAGCAGCGCCACGTTCTCCTCGGAGATCCGCCGCAACTCCTCCATCATCGCCAACCTGCGCCTGGCGTGCCAGACCATCGCCAGGAACATGGCCGACATGAGAGGCACCTCGGTCATCTCTTCGATCGGCGCCTTTTCGTGGAGGACATCGATCGCGATGAACATGCCGGTTGCGATGATCACCGCGGCCAGGGTCCACAGTGTGGAGCGCACCTTCCACACACGGAACCCGTACAGCACCGTCACGCTCACCCAAATGAAGTGGAACGGCACCGTCTCCCACGTAGGAAAGGCCAGCATGGCCACGAGGTTGAGACAAGCGAAGACCGCCCAGGCTATGTCGATCCAGTACCTGCGAAATCGCCATTCCCAGCGGTCAGGAAGCATCGAGCCGGTATCCCTCCCCCCGTACGGTCTGGATGAGATCCGATCCCAGCTTGGCGCGCAGTCGCCTCACGTACACGTCCAGCACGTTGGTCCCAGGATCGAAGTGATAGCCCCACACGGAGTTCAACAGGCGCTCCTTTGAGACCGTGCGCCCGGCGTTCCTCATGAGCTCCTGGAGAAGCAGGAACTCCCGTTCGGCCAGCGCTACCGGCCCCGATCCGGGGTCGGCCTCTCGCCGGATCACGTCGAGCGTCAGACGACCTGCGACCAACTTCGGAATCCGCCGGGCCAGCGCCCGGAGACGAGCCCGGATGCGGGCGATGAGTTCGTCCAGGACAAAGGGCTTGGTGAGATAGTCGTCCGCCCCCAGATCAAGGCAGCCCACTTTCGAGTCCGGATCACCGAGGGCGGACAAGATGATGACAGGCTGGTCCGGCCTCCGATCGACGAGATCGCGGAGCACCGAGGTTCCATCAAGACCGGGCATGAGGAGATCCAGGATGATGACGTCGTAACGGCCAGAGATGGCCATTTGCAGCCCCTGGGCGCCGCTCACGGCGACATCGACCTCGAACCCCTCGGACTGTAGGCCGCGAGAGACGAAGTCCAGGATCCGTGGCTCGTCGTCGATCAGCAGGATCCGCGTCGGCGAGGCGATCCGCCGGGAGCCCGGCACTGCCACCTGCGACGGCATCACACGGCTAGCTTAGTTCCGGGTCCGTAGCCCGCGCACCCCCCTGGCGCTGAGGGGGACCATTACAATTCTGTAATCCTGTCTCCAAAGGCCCATGTGAACCTGCTGGCCCGGGGGACCGTGGGTTACACGTTCGTAATGTCCCTTCTTCACTGATCCTTGTCTCCCTGCGTTGGGCTAGGTTGGCGCCGCACCGGCGCGCGGATGCGACTCGCACGTCATAGACAGGCGGTTGCCAGGGAGGTGAGGTTCCATGCCTGACAGGGGCGGAGGGATACGGGTGCTTCGATGGGCTGTGGGGAGGGCGATGCCGCTTGCCAGCTCGCGCGGAAAGCATCCGGCATGGCGATTGTTTGCGACCGCCGCAGTGTTGGCTTTGGTTTCTACAGCTTGCTCCAAGAGCTCGTCTTCTGGGACGACGCTCACCACTGTGTTCGTTCAGAAGTTCCGGTACCACGGCATGCCGACCACTCTGTCCTCGGGCGTTCACCAGTTCCTGTTCCAGAACAAGGAGTCGCTCCCGATCACCCACGAGATGATCCCGGTGGCCTTGCCTTCGGGCAAAAAGGCCCAGGACATCATCAATGACGCCAAGACCAAAGGCCCGGACTCCGAGGATGAGTGGCTCCACATCGGTGGCGATTTCGGCCCGGCCGACACCGGGGCGGGCGTCGTGGAGACGCTATACCTGCCGCCGGGCACCTACGCCATCGCGTGCTGGCAGACAGGAAACCTTGGCGGCGGGGAGGGCGATCCCCATGCCGCCCGCGGGATGGTGTTCCAGTTCACCGTGACGAGCTGAGATAGGCCCACCTGGTCCGGAGACGGATCGAGGGAGGGGAGCGCTTGGGCCAGAGGGTGGCGAACGCATCGCGCCATGTGACTCGGCGAAGGGTGGGAAGGCCCGGAGTAAGGTCGCGTTGGGCCTTGCCCACGGGCTTCCTTTTGCTTGCGCTGTTCAGTACGGGGTGCGCCCAGGCGGGGGCCACCGTCCAGGGCGAGAAGGTCCACGGCCTATACGTCGTCATCGCCATCATGGCCGCCCCGATCTTCATCGGCGTCGAGGGGCTGCTGCTTTGGTCAGTGTTCCGCTTCCGCAAGCGGCAACGGGATGGAGGCCTCGGCCCGCAGACGTTCGGGACCACCCGGGCGCTCGTAATCTTCTTCGCCATTCCGTCGGTGATCGTGGCCACGCTGTTCGCCCTGGGGGAGCAGACCTTAGCCACGGTGCAGAAGCAGGACCCTAGCCCGGTCGTGATCATCCGGGCCGAGGGGTTCCAGTGGGAATGGACCTTTTATTACCTGAACGAGGGGTTCGTCGTTTCCGGGAAGACCCTTCACGTACCTGCTCTGATGGTGATTCCTGTGGATGAGCCCGTGAAGATCCAGCTCCATTCGCGGGACGTCATCCACTCGTTCTTTGTCCCGGCCTTCCTGTTCAAGCGCGACGTCATTCCGGGGCGAACGAACACGTTCACGTTCACCGCCAACAAGATCGGCACCTTTCCAGCTCAATGCGCCGAGTTCTGCGGGTTATGGCACTCGAAGATGACCTTCATCGTCAAGGTGGTGAACTCTACTGATTACACGGCGTGGACCGAGCAACAGATCAAAGCGGTCCAGAGCATCAGCTGTCCGCCTCACGGACCAGCATTGTCCATTGTGGCCAAGGACATCTCCTGGAATACGAATTGTCTGGCCGTGCGCGCAGGCTCTCCCATCTCGATCTCAGTTACGAACCGCGACGCTGGGATCGATCACAACTTCGCCATCTACGACAGCTTCAGCCAGACCAAGAAGTTCTTCCAGACTGGCCGGTTCCCGGGAGTGTCGACCCGCACTGACCAGCTTCCTCCGCTGCCGTCGGGCCGTTACTACTTCCAGTGCGACGTGCACGGCCCGTCGATGTCCGGGGTGTTTATCGTGGGAGGCAAGTAGCCATGGCTGTAACCGAGGCCAGGCCGGCGGCCCTCGCCCCCAGGCCCGCTGCGCGGCTCATCTCGTGGCTCACAACCACCGACCACAAGAAGATCGGCATCCTGTACTTGGTCAACTCATTCATCTTCTTCGTCATCGGTGGCGTCTTCGCGCTGCTCATGCGGACCGAGCTGGCCAGACCGGGGACGCAGATCTTCCACCCAAACGCCTATAACCAGCTGTTCACCCTGCACGGGACACTGATGATCTTCCTGGTCATCTTTCCCATGCTCGCCGGATTCGGCAACTACTTCGTGCCGCTGCAGATCGGTGCGCTGGACATGGCCTTTCCCAGGATCAACGCGTTGTCCTTCTGGCTGCTCCCCGTGGGGGGATTGACGATCCTTTCGGGATTCCTGGCCCAGGGGGGCGCGGCCGCGGCCGGCTGGACGAGCTACGTACCGCTCTCCGTGCAGGGCAAGGCCGGTCAGGACTTGTGGACCGTCGGGCTGCTGATCGTCGGCACTTCCTCGATCCTTGGAGGGATCAACTTCATCGTCACGATCCTCCGCTTGCGGGCTCCGGGCATGACGATGATGCGGCTCCCCATCTTCGTCTGGAGCATCCTGGCCCAGTCCCTCCTCGTGGTCTTGGCGACGCCGGTTCTCACGGCCGGCTTGATCATGCTGTTCGCCGACCGGCGGCTGGGGACGTCGTTCTTCGACCCGACGCACGGCGGCAATGTTCTGCTTTGGCAGCACACGTTCTGGTTCTTCGCACACCCCGAGGTCTACATCCTGATCCTGGCTGCCTGGGGGGCGGTGAGCGAGATCCTCCCGGTCTTCTCCGGGAAGCCGCTCTTCGGCTACCCGGGTGTGGTCCTGTCATTCCTGATGATCACGGCTCTGTCCTTCACGGTGTGGGCCCACCACATGTTCGCCACCGGGGCCGTGGAGCTCCCGTTCTTCAGCATCACTACCGAGATGATCTCCATTCCCACCGGTGTGCTGTTCTTCAACTGGCTGGCTACGTTGTGGAAGGGCAAGATCCGGCTCGAGCCGCCCATGCTCTTCGCCCTCGGCTTCATCGCCATGTTCCTGATCGGAGGGATCGATGGGGTGTGGATGGCTTCACCGGCCGTCGACTTCGCTATCACCGACACGTACTGGGTGGTGGCTCACATCCACTACGTCCTGTTCGGGGGCACGGTCTTCGGAATCATGGCCGCCATGTATTACTGGTTCCCGAAGATCACCGGAAGGATGCTGTCGAAGCGGCTGGGCCAGTGGCACTTCTGGCTTCAGTTTGCTGGGTTCAACTTGACCTTCTTTCCCATGCACGTTTTGGGGCTTCGAGGGATGCCTCGGCGGATCGCCGACTACGCGCCGGGGCGAGGATGGAGCTTCCTCAACTTAGTGGCGACGGCGGGGGCTTTCCTTATCGCCGTGTCAATCGCGATCTTCTTCGACAACGTGTTCGTCACGCTGCGCAAGCCGAGGACGGCGTCCGCTGATCCGTGGGGGGCCAACACGCTGGAATGGGCCACGTCGTCCCCGCCCCCGCCCCACAACTTCGACGCCCTGCCGCCGATCCGGTCTGCCCGTCCGGTGTTCGACGCGCGCCAGGCCGGCCTCTCGCTGGAGGGACAGCCGTGAGCGTGGCCGAGACCACCGTCGATGAGCGGGCAATTCGAGGAACGAGCGGCCCCATCCTCGGGATGGTTCTGTTCGTGGCCTCCGAGGCCATGTTCTTCGCCGCCTTCTTCGGCGCGTATTTCACCATCCGGGCGGCCAACCACGTCTGGCCTCCGCGAGGGATCCCCATCCCCAAGCTGGGGCTTCCCGCTGTAGCTACGGCGATGCTCGTTAGCAGCAGCTTCGTCCTGCAGGCGGGCGTCCGCGCCATCCGGAGGGGCGACGCGAAATCGCTCGAGCGGTGGCTAGGGATCACAATCCTCCTCGGCGCTGGGTTCCTGGTGCTGCAGCTTCGGGACTACGCCCACACCGGCTTCAGCATCCACGACGGGATCTATCCCTCGCTGTTCTATGTCATGACCAGCCTTCATATGGCCCACGTGTTCGGTGGTGTCCTCTTCTTGTCCCTGGTGTTTGCCCAGTCCAGGACTGGGCAGCTCTCGATGGTCCGCCACGAGCCGGTCGAGGCTGGAGCCATCTACTGGCATTTCGTGGACGCCGTGTGGATCGGGCTGTTCACCGTCTTCTACCTGCTGGTGCAGTGATGTCGTGTTCCACCAGTCGCGACGACGCTGGGGTGCGCCGCTGAGAGTCGCCGCGCTCGTGGTGTTCCGCCTCGCCGCCTTCCTGGCGGCAGCGGGGCTCGTCTACGTCGTGACTGCCCGCGAGCCAGCAGGCGGATCCCTGCTCCTAGTGGCAGCCGTGGCCTTCATCTACGTCGGACTCATCCTTCGAGCGGCGGTTCGCGATGCGAACAGACCGGCCCTTGAGCCGACAGGCGGCGGGGAACGAAGGGGGGAAGAGGAAGCCCACGTCGGTCCCACGATCTGGCCCTTCGCCTTCTCACTGGCCTCCATCGGATTCGTACTGGGGATCGTCGTGGCTCGCTGGCTGCTCTTCGCAGGAGCGGTCGTGTTCCTCGCATCGACCGTGGGATGGTTCATTGACGTCCGGCGGCAGCACGCCCACGGAAATGGGTCCTGAAAGGCCGAGCGTGCACTCAGGCTCGGATCAGAAGGAACAGGGTCAGCAGAGCAATGACTGCAAGAACCGACAGGAAGACCGTGGCGTGATACTGAGAGGGGCTGGGACTCGGAAGTCCGGCGGGGTTGCACTGGCGGCAGACCGATTTTCCCCAGGGGACGGTGGTCCCGCATCGAACGCACCGGTCGTACAGACGCCGCATGGGTCGGAGTCTATCCGTCCCGGCTGGAGCGCGGGGGCACGCCTCGATCCCACCACGCTCAATAGCCACGGCCAACTGTTCGCCCTCGCTCGACGAGGAGCTCGCCGGGCGTCTGGACGACATGGTTCGTGATTCTGTTGTGGCACGTTTGTGGCACGAAGGGGCCTGGGCGCGTCGTTCGCGATGGGCGGGAGAGGGTCAGAAAGCGCTTCTGGCCAGGGCATTTCTTCGTGGGCGCTGGTGGTTTCGAACCACCGACCTCCGCCTTGTAAGGGCAAAGCGAAATCGCTGGTCAGGGCCCTGCGCAGGCCAGATCGAATCCCGTTGAGTGCCATTGGGTTCCTTTGAGTGAACTCGAGTTGTTATGCCGGTGTTATGCGGAAAGGGCCGAGGCAAGACTCGCCGCCGATGGGCGCTGCGTGCCGATCCGGTTCGCTGGGAGCTCAGTGAACCACCCCTTGCCGTCCGGGCCAGCCATGATGCGGTAAGGGAGGCTGTCGGGTGGGTGTGGGAACTGTGTACTCGGTGATCACACCAGCGGGAGTAATCCGCCCGATGTTGACACCATAGAGCTCGGTGAACCACAGGTTGCCGTCGGGACTGCGGCGATGCCTTCCGGGAAACACCCCTCGGTTGGGACGACTCCACCCCGGCCCGTTCGCGTGCCTCGTCCCGGTCAGCCGCAAAGCTCCGCCATCAATCCTCAGTCGTCGGGGCTTCGTTCTCCTCCTCGCCCGGTCGCGTCCGCATACGCCCACGCCTGGACGTCCGGAGGCTGCATGCCTGCCCCTGTCAGGATGGCGCAGATCTGCTCCCGGTGGGCGTTCCCGTGGTGGAGCGCCTGAGCCACCAGGACCCCGGCGTGGGCCTGGTATGCCCCCTGGTCGAGGATGATCACGCGCTCGGCGTCGAACGGTTCGGACAGGAGCCCCTCCCAGAGCTTCTCCGTCTCCTGGACCCTCGACTGGAGCTGGTCGATATCGACGCTCTCCGGGTCCACATCACCGTGGTCGACTCCGCCGTCACTGTCAACCCAGGGGGGTCCGCTGCCGGCCAGCCGACGCAGATAGCGCGCGTCCGCCAGGACGATGTGGTTGAAGGTCTCGAGGACGCCCCCGTAGGTGCCGACTCCGGGAGCGGTGAGCTGCTCCACCGAAACATCTCGGCAAAACTCCAGGAGCTGCTTGGTAGCCCAAGCACTGTGGCGGAACGCTTCGAGCAGAGCCCCGTTCACGATCGTTTCCTCCGTGTAAGCGTCGGGCTTGTGTACACAATCCAATGGACGACCTAGTAGACGCAAAGTACCGCTACGCGGCCAGACATGCGCTGCCCCCAAGCGGATCCTAGTCGAGGCTGGTGTGTATGAGCGATTACTCGGCGCTTTTGTCGAGTGCACCCAGGCATTGCGCATCCGAGAACCGACGGACCGCGGGACCGACATCGCGCTCCTGGCGATCGAGCTGGGACGCGGAACATCGAAGGCGAGGGCCCTGAAGGGGGCCGATTACCTCGAGGTGGTGCCCGACTTCACCTTCGGCCGCTTCGGCACGGTGAGCCTGAACCGGCCGCGCCGGGAGTCCCTGGCGCCTGGTGCTCATCACCATGCCGGTCGGCGGGTACGGGTACTCCGGCTGGGTCCGGGAGGCAGGCCACGGCGGCCTCGTCCTGGAGCAGGGACCGAAGTTGCTCAGCCTCGAGACGTCCATCGCGGAACGGCGCGAGGCGCCAGGGGGCGGCGGAAGCCGCCGAGAAGCCCGCCGGCAGCGGCTCACCTGACCCGGGGGGGCAGGCGGACCGGGGGGGCGGCTCTCTCCTGGGAGGCCCACATCTCCATACAGCCTTCCCGGCTCCATCCGTCGACGCCGTCCCGCTAAGATTCGTTTACAGGCCCCGCCCTTCTAAGGCTTTAAGAGGAGGTCAGGCGCGATACCAAGTCAACCAACCGCTGGAGAGCCGAAAGAGGCCCTGATCATCACGGACAGCCGCACGGGGCGAACGTACAACGTGCCGATCGAGGACGGCGCGATCCGGGCCACCGCCCTCCGCCAGATCAAGGTGTCGGAGGACGACTTCGGTCTCATGTCCTACGACCCTGCCTTCCTCAATACCGCGAGCTGCCGCAGCTCCATCACCTACATTGATGGGGAGAACGGCATCCTCCGCTACCGGGGCCACCCGATCGAGGAGCTCGCCGAGCGGAGCACGTTCTTGGAAGTGGCCTATCTCCTGCTCCGGGGCGAGCTGCCGGACAAGGCTGAGCTAGACGCCTGGACCGAGGAGATCACCCACCACACCTGGATCCACGAGAACATCAAGAAGTTCATCGACGGGTTCCACCACGATGCTCACCCCATGGGCACCCTGGTCAGTGCCGTGGCCGCTCTCTCGACTTTCTACCCCGAAGCCAAGCTGATCCACGATCCGGAGCGCCGGCGGCGGCAGGTGGTCCGATTGATCGCGAAGATGCCGACCCTGGCGGCCTTCGCCTACCGCCATGCCATGGGGTGGTACTACGCCTATCCGGACAACGACCTGACCTATGCCGGCAACTTCCTGAACATGATGTGGAAGGCCACTGAGCTCACCTACCACCCCAACCCCGCCCTGGAGCGCGCCCTCGACGTGCTGTTCATCCTCCACGCCGACCACGAGCAGAACTGCTCCGCGAACGTGATGCGCTCCGTCGGCAGCTCGCAAGCCGACCCGTACTCGGCCACGGCGGCAGCGGCGGCCGCGCTGTACGGGCCCCTCCACGGCGGAGCCAACGAGCAGGTACTGCGGATGCTCCAGCAGATCGGCTCCGTGGACCGCGTCCCGGATTACATCCGGCGGGTGAAGGCTGGGGAGATCCGCCTGATGGGCTTCGGGCACCGGATCTACAAGAACTACGATCCCAGGGCGAAGATCATCAAGCAGGTGGCGGACGAGGTATTCGAGGTCACTGGCCGTAACCCGCTGCTAGACCTTGCCCTTGAGCTCGAGAAGGTGGCGCTGGAGGACGAGTACTTCATCAGCCACAAGCTGTACCCGAACGTGGACTTCTATTCCGGGATCATCTACCAGGCCATGGGCTTCCCGGTCGAGATGTTTCCCGTGCTTTTCGCCATCGGGCGGACACCGGGCTGGCTTGCCCAGTGGGAGGAGGGGCTCCTGGACGAGGAGCAGAAGATCTCCCGTCCCCGCCAGCTCTACGTGGGGCCTGGCGAGCGGCACCTCGGCCCGCTGGAGGGCCGCGAGTAGCAGCCCATTCGGCACCTCTCTTCCTTTAGGTCCGAATGGTTCGCATCGGATGTGCGGCATGTATCTCTGGGGATGCTCCGGAGGCATGCCCTACGGTGCCCGTGGGATCTCCAGGAGCTGGATGAGAACACCATTGGCCTGACGGGGATGGATGAATGCCTCCTTCCACCGGCCCTCTAGCATGACGTGCACGGGTTCGATCCCCGTGGACTCAAGGAGCTCCAGCCGGCGCTCGATGTCGGTCACCCTGAAGGTGAGGTGGTGAACCCCCTCCCCCCTGCGCTCCAGGAACTTCGCCAGGAAGCCCCCGTCCCCCATGGGCTCGAGCAGTTCGACCTTCATCTTGTTCGGGTAGCGGTACTGGGCGAAGCGGAAGCGCTCCTCAGGAACCTCCCAGCCCCCCACGTACTCACCACCTAGGACGTTGGAGAACAAGGAGGCCGCCGCTTCGGTGTCCCGTACGGCCACACCCACGTGGTCGAAACGCTGTGTAAAGGCCATCCGCCGCACCTCCTGGACTCCATGACCGGCGTCCTCCTGCCGATCCCCGGATAGCATGCGCTCGACAGTCTCGATGCCCAAGCGCTACCAGGAGCTCTTCCGTCTGCTCGAGGGAGAGAAGAAGTAGCGTCGCCGGTTCGGTCTCAGGCCCCGCCGTTCCCGGCCCGCCCGTCCAGGGCCCGCTTCAAGATGGCCAGCATGCCGATGGTGCCATAGGCGACCCCGTCGCGGTTCGGGGCGACGAGCGGCACTGCGCTCACCATCTCCCACTCCTCCTTCCCCGCATCCTCCAGCCACTCCATGGGGTGGGCGAGCCCCTCGGCAGTCTCTTCGAAGAGCACCATCTCCGATCGGTACTCCCAGCGCATCCCTCCTCCTTTTGGAATCGCTTCAATCCGCCGAAGACGGCCTAACCTTACCGGGACGTGACGGGGGACGCCGAAGACATCGACGTAAGGGCCGTCGCCGAGGAGGATCTCCCGGCGGTGGCCACGCTGTGGCTCGAGATGCGGCTGGAGGAGGCGGGCATCCGCAACCCCGAGGCGACTGCCTCCGACCTCGGCTCCATCTACCAGCTCGCCGCCCGGCGTTTCCGCGAGCCGGCGAGGATCCTCCTCATCGCGTACCGGGGTGGCCGGGCCGTGGGGTTCTACTCCGGCCGGATCAGGGGCCCGGTCGGGGGAGGCCTGGACCTGTACGTGACGGGCGGGGCGCGCCGCCGTGGGGTCGGGAGGCGCCTGGTCGAGGCGGCGTTGACCTGCTACCGCGAACGGGGGGCCGACCGGGTCGTGGGCGCCCTGAGGGGGAGCCAGGCGTCCCACCAGTTCTGGGCCACCATCTGGCGGGAGCATCCCTCACCCCTTCTGCGCACGAGGGAGGCCGCAGGGGTCGAGTGGAGAACGAGGTCTCTGGGGCCGATGGAGGCCGATCCCGATGGTGGAGGTCAGATGGGCCAGGGGCAGCCGGCCGGCCAGTCGAACTCGAAGTAGTCGGTTCCCATCCACTCCTTGATATGGACCCTGGTCTCAGAGAGGATGGCGAGGTCCGGTGAGAACTGCAGCACCACGACGCGCCTATCCTCGCCGTCGAAGAACCTCACTGCCCAGCGCCTGCCCTCCTCAACGGTAACGAGGTCGATGGGATCGATGCCCTCGGCCCAGACGCCCATCCGGCTCAGCACCTCCGGCCCTGTGAGGGTCTCCCCTCCCAGCGTGATTTTCTGCGCGCCCGAACCCAGCGGCCCGAACGTCATTTCGACCCACTCCCTGGAGGTCTCCCGCACGGGAGCCTCCCGCGCGACCGGCTCCTTCGCCGGGAGGTCGGGCAGAGTCCCGGGCTCCGAGAGACCCCGGACCGCCGCCCAGATCGCTTCCTCGGCCCGACTCCCGTCCTTGCCCCCTCCCAGCACGACCAACAGCCGACCCTTCGTCTCCTGGTCGGCCAGCGACGCGAGGGCCTGAGCCAGCCGACGGAGCACGTCGGTCCCGAACCCAAGCGAGGCGTACTCACCCTCCAGCAGGTCGAAACCCATATACCAGACGAGCATGTCCGGCCGGAACCTCCGCACCCTGGGGACATACGCCGCCAGGGTAGCCTCCAGGTAGGCATCGCCCGATATCCCCGGCGCAACCCTCACGTCGAACTTCTCCGGGTAGGGGGGAGGGAAGCCCTCTGTGCACACGCACACGTACATCGTGTCCACGTCCGGGCCCAGCGTGTCCATGGAGCCGTCCGCGTGGTGCGCGTCGGTGTCAAGCACTGCCGCCCGCCAGGGCCCTCGGGTCCGCAGGTCCGATAGGGCGATCGCCACGTCGTTCAGGAGGCACATCCCGCCGAAGAAGGCTCGGCCGGCGTGGTGCCCGCCTACCGCCGGCAGGGCCATCGCCCTGCCTCCTCGAGCCCGAACTTCTCTCGCTGCGGCCATCACCACGGCGGAGGAGAGCAGGGCGAGGTCCCGATGCTTGCCCCCCTCCACGCGCTCCACGAGGCTCCCAGAATGAACGCGAAGCAGCGTGTCGTGGCTGGGGACCTCGGTCACCTCGGGGGCCCGGAGGTCACGCAGGGGCCCCGGGACCCAGGAAAGCCTGGGCCTTGCCCGGAAAGAGGGGTGGAAATACAAGCCCACATCGACCGCGCTGCTCGTCGCTTCGTCCTGCGGCACCGGGACCTGCCTATCGCCTGCTGACGGGGAGAACCCGCCCCGCCCACGTGACGACTTCGGTCGCTACTGCCCGGGTCGAGGGCATAGCCGAATGGTTCATCCAGTGCTTGAGGTAGGAACCGAAGCCGGGCGGCGGCTCCTCCGCCTCGAGGACCATCCCCTCGGTCACCGTCACCAGGTCGGCTCCATCCAGTGAGGAGACGAGCTCTTCGGCCGCCCGTCCGATGCCTGGAATGTCTCCGTCCCCGAGGACCACGAGGACCGGAACGGCAAAGGCCGGGCGGATCGGGAGGTCGCCCAGGACCTCTACGACCTGTCCGGGCCGAGCCTGCCTGACCTTTGGGGTGGAGAAGGTCCGAAGCGCATACATTCCTTCGGGTGACGGCTGCATGGGGAGAGCCGGGGAGATAGCGACGACGGCGTCGGCCCCAGAGAGCAGGGCGAGCCGCCCGCCCATGCTGTGTCCGACCGCGAGGGCCGCCCCGTGCCGCCTGACGTGCTCGATCGTGCTCCTAACCTCCTCGAGGAGCGACGGGCCGAAGGGGCCAGGGTGCTCCCCGTGCCCGGGCAGATCTGGGACCGTGCAGACTAGGCCAGCCTCGGCCAGGGCCAAGGCCAGACCCAGCATGTTCTCCTTGCAAGATCCGTACCCGTGGAAGACCGCGGCCCCTCCACGAGGGCTGGATTCAGGAGAAACCTCCCAGGCCGGCCTGGCGGGACCGTCCGCGTTCAGCTCGATACGCCGAACTAGCATGGGTGGGATCACAACAACTTTTCAACCAAGTCTACGCCACGCATAGCCGGGGGGTGGCGCCAAAGCCTCTGCAGACGGAGGAGCGCCACCCTGTGCCCCGCTCGCCGAGTCTCACCCACCCCCAGCGGTTCCACGACGCCCAGGAGTGAGCGGCAAGGGCTCAGCCCTCGGTCAGCCTCCTCCTGAGAACGTCGACGAGGTGAGCGCGTCGCTCGGCATCGAAGCTCCAGTGGACCTGCACCGGCGCTTCCCCCGGTATGTCCGAGATGTGGCTTACGGCCACCGGTTCCGGCGGGCCGGCCGGGGGTCCAGCCAAGGCCGAGACCACCTCGACCAGGAACCGGAGGGCCTCGCCCGACGCGTCGGTATCCAGGACAGCGTAGTCGTCCCCCACCACGACAAGGAACGCGCTGCGGTGTCCGGCCCGGACAACCGCACCCTCGAGGAAGAGGCGCCCCTTCCGGTCCTCCGCTGAGCCGCGCTCGAGGCGGATCGGCCGGGACACGCCGCGAACCCCCCGCGCCCGCCTAGCCCAAGCGGGACCGAAGGGCGAGGAGGGCGGACCGCTCCTCCTCACCCAGTCGGGACACGAACTCATCCACCGCGCGGGAGTACGCGGCGCCGGCGGCATCCCGGACCTCAGCGCCCCGGGCAGTGAGCCGGATCGGAGCGATCCGCTGATCGGATGGATGCCGGAGCTTCTCGACCAATCCGGCCTTCACCATGTTCTCGACCAGACGAGTCACGTTCGGGTTCGTGCACCTGAGCCGCCGGGCCAGTTCGGTGAGGCTAACCGCCTCATCGTCGCCGACGCGCCGGAGCAACCCGAACTGGGCCGGTGTGATCTTGAAGGGAGCGAGCGCCTCCCTCACCCTATCGCTCACCACCTGGAAGGCGGTGATGATCCCCTCATAGACATGAAGGGCCTCGGTCATCCACGTCCCACCGAACGACCCCTCACGAGCAGAACTATACGAGTGGAAGCGATGCTCCGCGTGAATGCAGCAATTGACAGGTCATCGAGCGCGCGAGAATAATTGCTCGGAGACTCGGGCGTTACTAGTGTCTGGGCCTCCGCATGAGGGTCAGTGCCAGTGCCTTCCGCTTTCAAAGGCGGAGGAAAGGAGGCGCCGTGGCAGATGACCGAGCTAGGGCTGTAGAGCTCGAGTCAAAGGCCAAACCCTGGCCGGCAATCCCTATCGATACGCAAGAGGAGGTGTATGCGGGCGTACCGGACAGCGCCAAGGACTACAATTTATATCTCGAATCGGCAGTTCACTGGAAGGACGCGCACAAGAAGCCGGAAGCATTGGACAGGCTTCGTGTGCTCGATTGCTCCCACACCACAATGATCGGCCATTGGTGTTCCTCTCTGTTGGCTGAACTCGGAGCCGAGGTCATCCAGGTAGAGCCGCCTGGGGGCGATCCGCTGCGCAAGCTGGTGCCGCTGGGGAGGAAGCACTACTACTTCTACGACAAGGAACGGGGCGAACCGGTCGGCCCGCACTTCCTCCACGAGATGCGCAACAAGCTCTCGACCACGCTCGACCTGGAGACGGAGGAGGGCCGGGAGATCCTGAAGAAGCTCGCGGTGCACGCGGACGTCCTCATCGAGAACTACCCGCCGGGGCAGTTCGACGCCTGGGGGATCGGGTATCGCCAGCTCAGCGAGATCAACCCCAGGCTGATCTATACCTGGGTGGGACAGCGGGGGCAGTGGGGGCCGCTCAAGGACAAGCCCGGCATGACCGAGATCGCGGCCGAGGCCTCCTGCGGCTTCATCCACGGCACGGGGATCCCCCGGGAACAGGGGGGGAGGCCCGTGAAGTCGGCCATGTGGATGGCCGATCATGTGGGGGGAACCAGGGCCGCCATCGGTACCCTGGCCGCAGCGCTCTACCGGGATCGGGTGTCGGGGCGGGGACAGTTCGTCGAGGCGACCGGAGCTGAGGCGGTCATCCGGATCCTCGACTACGACTGGGCCTGGTATGGGATGGACGGAAGCATCCGGCCCCGGTACGGCAACTGGGACCTGGCCATCAACATCTACGCGGTCAACCCGTGCAAGGACGGCCTGATCATGGTGGGCGGCGGCCACGACCGGCTGTGGTACCGGATCTGGAAGACCGTGGGGAAGGATCGTTCCGAGCTCGAGGACGACATCCTCGACGACAAGAAGCTCCGCATGGTCACCGATCGCCTGCCCCACGAGGCCCAGGTGAAGACCTACACGAACCTCACGGAGTGGCAGAAGGGCAAGTCCCGGGCCCAGGCGGAGAAGGCGCTGCAGGACGAGCAGGTCGCCTCGGGCGGGGTCACCTACATCGACGAGGTGGCCGAGTTCCCCCACTACAAGTACCGGGGCCACGTTCGCGAGATCGACGACAACCTGTACGGCAAGGTGCTGCACGCCGGGAGCGCGTTCAAGGCCGAGAAGACCCCCGGCCGCGTGAAGTGGCTCGGCCGGCCGGTGGGATACGACAATGAGGACGTGTACCGGCGGCTCCTCGGGTTCAACCGGGACGACCTGAAGAGGCTCTCATCCGAAGGGGTGATCTAGATGCCGAGGGCTCGAACGGGGGGGAAGAAGGCGGCGACGGAGAACTCCGACTTCGAGGAGTGGTGCCAGCAGGAGTTCAATCCCGCTGCAGCGTTCTCCAAGCCGGAAGCCCTCAAGGGCTACCGCGTCCTCTCATGTACGCAGTACATCCTCGGGCCGAGCTGCGCAGCCTATCTGGGCGAGCTCGGCGCGGAGGTCATCAAGATCGAGCAGCCCCGGACGGGGGAGCCCATGCGGCACACCACCCCGTGGAACGAACCCCTCCTCTACCCGCTGTCCAGGTGGGTACCGGAGCGAGGGACGGGCCTGGGGTTCTTCGGGGCCAACTACAACGAGTACTTCGTCGGCCTCGACTTCCACAGGCCGGAGGCCAAGGAGCTCATGCTCAAGCTGGCCGCCAAGGCCGACGTGGTGGTGGAGAACTACCGCCCGGGCACCTTCGACCGGTGGGGCATCGGGTATCGGCAGCTCAAGGAGGTGAACCCTCGCCTCGTGTACGCATGGCTGGGCGGCTTCGGCGGCTGGGGGCACGGCCGGGGCCGGGCCTCGTACGACATCCTGGGGCAGGCCCAGGGGGGCGCCTTCGGGATCACCGGTTGGCAGGAGGAGTTCGGCGGGTTCCCCAGCAAGCACACCATCTGGCTGGCCGACTACTGGGGCGGCATGATGCAGGCCGTCAACATCCTGGCGGCCCTGTACTGGCGGGACACCGTGTCCGGTGAGGGGACGTTCCTGGAGTACTCCCAGGTCGACGGGGTGACCCGTCAGCTCGAGTGGTCTCTGCCGGTGTACGGGCGGTACGGCGTCGTCCGGCAGCGGTGGGGGGGCTGGGACACCGAACTCTGCGTAAACGGGATCATCGGGTGCGGCAAGTCGTCGTATCCCGACTCGGACAACCCCCAGGAGCAGGAAGAGGGCTACATCACGATCACTGCCTACCAGGACGAGGACTTCATCCGGCTCTGCGACGCCATCGGGCGCCAGGACCTGGCGAAGAGGTATCCGGAGCTGGACTCGCGCGTCCTGGCCGACTCCCAGCGGGAGATCTACGCGGCTTTGGAGGAATGGGCCAAGGACAAGACCAAGGAGGAAGTGGCGAGCGTCCTCGACAAGAACGACATCCTGAACCAGCCCGTGTGGAACGCCAAGGAGGTCGCCGAGCAGCCGCACTGGCGGGAGCGGGGATCGATCGGCTGGCTGGACGATCCCACCTTCGGCGACGTGCTGGCCCAGGGCCCCGGGTACAAGCTGAGCGAGACCCCGCCGCGGGTGAGGTCGGCCTTCAAGCCCGTGGGCACCGACAACGAGTTCATCTACGCGAAGCTCGCCGGGCTCTCCAACGAGGAGATCGAGCAACTGCAAGAAGAGGAGGTGATCTAGGGTGCCCGGGGAGGACAACAAGGGTCTCATCCTGCACTGCGAGTGCGGCGTCAAGAACTACCTGGACCCGTACGCCTTCTTCAACTTCTCCGGGAAGACCAGGTGCGCAAGCTGCGGTCAGGTCTACTCCATCGAGCTCCAGGGCGGGTTCATGACGAAGGGACCGGACAAGGCCGACGGCGAGCCTGATCGCCTCCCCGGATACGCGGAGACGGCGGACTTCGAACCCATCTCGGGCCCCGGTAAGACGGCTCCCTCCCCCAAGCCGCGTGCGGACATCCTGGGCCGGCCGAAGCCGATCACCCAGAGCATCCGGGGGAGACCCGTGAGCGGACGACCACTCACCAAGGAAGATCTCGTGGGCTCTAAGCCGCGGATGATCATGGAAGGCTAGGAGGGGACATGTGGGAGTGCTTCCGTGAGGCGCTTGACCCTCACATCACCAAGGTCTATGCGGGCTACTGTACGCGAGCCGAGGCCCCGTTCCTGGTCATGGTCCCCAAGGAGGAGGCGGACAGCGAGACGTGCCCGTTCTGCGGTGCGCCGCGCGTGGCCGACGCCCCGGCTCCAGTTGCTGCCAGAGGGGGGTGACAGATTGAAGGTCGAGTTCTATTACTCGAGCAAGGACAACCCTTCGGACCGGTTCCCCGTGTCCATCGATGACTCTTTGAAGGGCCTGAAGGAGCTTGAGCAGTTCGGCGTGAAGACCGAGGCCATCGATGTGTCGAAGCTCGACGACGTCTTCCGGCTCTACCACAAGGCCCTGGTGGGGCCCAGCGCCGCCAAGCGAGCCGTCTTCGGGATGAAGGGCGGGCTCGAGGCGGATTTCGGCAAGTCCTGCCCCGCGCTGTTCGTCTACGAGGATGACGCCGACCGGTACCCAACGGACGCCTATCCGCGAACCGATCCGGCCCGGGGATTGCTTACGGTCGACGACGCCGTACGGGAACTGATCGATGAACACCGGAAGCCCAAGACGGTTGCCGTGACGGAGGCTGAGGAAGAGACCGAGTAGGAGCGAGGCACGACAACGGGCCTCTGAGGGAGGCTGCACCAAAGAGGCCGCGCGCGCGGCCTTTTTGGTGCGGGCGAGCCGATCGACCACGGAGGGAGTGATGAGCGTGATCCCGGAGGAATACCTTCCACCGCAAGAGATGAGGCCCGCCAGGGTGTACCTCACTTCGGAAGTGCAGGAATACCCCGCCCGCATCAACCCCGCCCGGGAGCTGCTCGACCAGAACGTGGAGCAGGGCAGAGGCGACAGGCCGGCCCTCTACTTCCAGGATCGCGTCATCACCTACCGCTCCTTGCAGGAGCAGGCCAACCGTCTCGGCAACGTCATGGGTTCCCGGGGAGTGGAGGAGGAGGACCGGGTTGTGATCCTCTCCCCGAACCAGCCGCTCTCCGTGGTGGCGAACTTCGCGGCCTTGAAGCTGGGAGCCATCCCCGTCCCCGCCTCCCCCCTCCTCTCCCCCCCGGAGGTGGCCTATGTGGTGAACAACTCCGAGGCCCGGGCCCTCCTGGTCCACCCCGCAATGCTGCCGCTCGTGGAGAAGGCCAGGAATGACTTCGCCAAGGAGCCCGTGCTCCTCGGCCTGGCCCCGCCGTCCGATGACCTCGCGAAGGCTGGCGTCGAATCGGTGCTTCCCCTCATGGAGAAGGCCGGTTCCGGTTTGGAGGCGGTCCTGAGGGAGAGGGATCGCGTGGGGATCCTCCTCTACACGTCGGGAACAACGGGCAAGCCGAAGGGCGTCGCCCACCTGGTGGAGGAGATCCTCGCCGTCGCCGACACCTTCGGCCGCTATGGGTGGAAACTTCGAGACGACGATGTCGTGTTCAGCCCGGCCCCGCTCGCCTTCGCAGCCGGGTATGGCGCTATGGCGGTCATCCCGTTTCGATTCGGGGCCGCGGTATCCATCATGCCGCGCTTCGAACCGGAGGCGGCCTTCCAGACCGTGCAGCAGCACCACGCCACCGTCCTCACGATCCTGCCCACCTCCTACCGAAAGATGATGCAGGTGGAGGGGGCAGAGAAGCGGTTCGACCTGTCATCGGTTCGGATGTGCACGGGCGGGGGCGAGGCGCTCACGGCTGAGACGTACCAGCAGTGGCTCGAGCGGTTCGGCATGGAGATCTTCGAGGGCTTTGGCACCACCGAGATGTTCTACGTGTTCGTGTCTGCCGCCGTCACGGAGAAGCCCAAGCCTGGCTCGATCGGGACTCCGGTCCCCGGGTACGAGGTGAAGGTGGTCACCGAGGAGGGGAACGAGGTCGGGCCCGGCGAGATGGGCCGCATGGTGGCCAGAGGACCCACTGGGACCCTCTACTGGCGTCCCCTGGAAGAGAACGGAAGGCTCATGGAGGGCCAGCGGCACGCCGTAATGGGAGAGGGTTGGAATGTGGTGGGCGACTACTTGTACCCGGACGAGGACGGCTACTTCTGGTTCGTGTCGCGCGAGGACGACCTCATCAAGTCCTCCGGCTACCGGATCGGACCGGAAGAGATCGAGATGGTGATCCTCAAGCACCCCGCGGTGGCTGATGCCGGCGTCATTGGGGTCCCCGACTCGGTGCGAGGGCAGAACACCAAGGCGTTCGTCGTACTGACGGAGGGATACGCTCCGAGCGGCGAGCTCAAGCAGGAGATCATCGACTTCTGCCGGAACGAGATCGCCGTCTACAAGCTTCCCCGGGAAGTGGAGTTCGTGGAGACCCTCCCCCGGACGGTCACCGGAAAGCTACTGAGGCGCGTTCTCCGGACCGGCGAGCAGCAACCCGCATAGCCAAGCGAGGGCGGCGGCCTCACCGGATCTTTGGATTTCGCTTGTCCGGGACAAACAAGGTGGCCCCGAGAGGCCACCTTGTCGATTCCTCCAGTTCTGGGGTGGTCAGCTGGCGATGGGCCAGACGGGCACCACCGTCCTCTTGAACGTGTGGTTGATGACGATCGCGGCCGCCAAGTACCAGGCCAGAATCGCGGTGACGATGCCAACCCACCCGCCGAGCTTGTGGATTCCTGACGAGTCGACGAACTCGCCGATCGCGAGGAGCGCAAACGTTGCCAGAAGCGCCGTGAAGATTGCGATGAGCGCCCCGTTCAGCCGGAACGTCGCGATCCACATGTAGAACGTGAAGATCGTCCAGCCCAGCAGGTACGCTCCGATGGCGACACGCTGGTCACTTGGCGCACCTGTCAGCAGCTTCGCGCTGCTGGTCTCGAGCCAGTACAACGTGAGCCAGAACGCTCCGTAAC
>DASXTW010000221.1:0-23077 GCA_036505215.1 Actinomycetota bacterium
TACGGCGCGCTGGCGGCCGCGCGCTGGGTCGGCCTCGGAGAGAAGGAGAAGGCCGACGGGGCCGCGGTCGACGCCATGCGCCTGATGCTCGACACCGTGCACGTGGACGGGGTCGTCGTCATCGGCGAGGGCGAGAAGGAGAGCGCCGATCAGGCCGCGGTCGACGCCATGCGCCTGATGCTCGACACCGTGGCGATGGACGGCGTGGTGGTCATAGGAGAAGGGGAGAAGGACCAGGCCCCTATGCTGTTCAACGGCGAGAAGGTGGGCAACGGGCAGGGACCGCAGGTGGATGTGGCGGTGGACCCTCTGGAGGGAACCCGGCTGACCGCCCGCGGAATGCCAAACGCCATCGCCGTGGTAGCCGTTGCTGAGCGGGACACCATGTTCTTCCCTGGAGCGGCCGTCTACATGGACAAGATCGCCTGTGGCCCCGAGTTTCTCGACGCCATCGACATCGAGGCTCCGCCCCAGGAGAACGTCCGCAGGGTGGCCAAGGTCAAGGGCGTGGAGCCGGAAGAAATCTCGGTGGTGGTGCTGGATCGGGACCGGCACGAGGGCCTGATCGGCGGCCTCCGCGAGGTTGGGGCAAAGGTCCTGCTGATCACGGACGGGGATGTGGCTCCGGCCATCGCCGCCGCCCGGGAAGAGAGCCCGGTCGACCTCCTGATGGGTATCGGTGGAACCCCGGAGGGCGTGATCTCAGCGGCAGCGCTGAAGTGTCTGGGCGGGGGGATGCAGGGGAAGCTGTGGCCTCGCAACGACGAGGAGCGGCAGAAGCTCCTCGACAGCGGGTACGACATCGAGAAGGTCCTGACCACGGACGAGCTCGTCGCGGGGCAGGATGTCTTCGTCGCGGCCACCGGCGTGACCACCGGAGCCCTGTTGAGAGGCGTGAGATACAGAGACGAGGGCGCCATCACGGACTCGCTGGTCATGCGATCGCGATCGGGCACCGTTCGGCGGATCGAGGCCACGCACTCGTTCGAGAAGCTGATGAAGTTCTCCGGGATCGCCTACCGCTAGGCATCGCCGGGCTCCCCCAGTCGCAGCGCATCCTTGAGGAATGCGACCTGCAGCACCAGGAGGTTCTCGGCGACCACCTCCTGCGGAGTCATGTGGGTCACGCCGGAGAGCGGCAGGACGGTGTGCGGGCGACCGGCCTCCAGGAGGGCTCGCGACAGCCTGAGCGTGTGGGCGGCGACCACATTGTCGTCCGCCAGCCCGTGGATGAGCAGCAGGGGCCTGGACAATGAGGCGGCGTCGTCCAGGAGCGAGCTGCGTCTGTAGATTTCACCGTTCTCCTGCGGATGGCCGAGATAGCGCTCGGTGTAGTGGGTGTCGTACAGGCGCCAATCCGTGACGGGCGCTCCCGCGATCGCCGCGTGGAACACGTCCGGTCGCCGCAGGACCGCCAGCGCTGCCAGGTATCCACCGAAGGACCAGCCGCGGATGGCTACCCGCCCCAGGTCCAGGTCTGGATTCGCTTCGGCCACGGCGTGGAGCGCGTCCACCTGATCCTCCAACGCGGGCGTTGCAAGGTCGAGGTGGACGGCCTTCTCCCAGGTCGTCCCGCGCCCAGGGGTTCCCCGCCCGTCGGCCACCAGCACGGCGAAGCCCTGGTCGGCCAACCATTGGGACTGCAGAAAGGCGTCCTGGACTCGAAGCACCCGCTGGAAGTGCGGGCCGGCGTAGGGATCGAGGAGCACGGGGAGAGGCCGTCCCGGAGAATGGCCACGAGGGAGCAACAGAGCAGTGTTGAGCTCCCGCCGACCGGCTCGCACGATCGTGACCCGGGGCTCCAGCCCAGGTGACTCCGCAAACGATCGGATGGAGCCAACCTTCTTCCCCGCCCGGCGAACTTCCGTGAGCTGGTCCGGCGAGTGCATCCCCGCGGAGTTGACCACCAGAACGTCGCCGCCCGCCACCCCATCGTGTACCCCGGGAGCGTCGGTGAGCCGTTCGGGCTTGCCATCCGCGGAGGTCTGCCAGAGGTGAACTTCGGTGGCGTCTTCCTCCGAGGCTGTGAAGACGACGCCTTCCCCTGCGTGGACCACTCGCCGGACGTGCAGGCCGACGGGCGTCACGGCGTCCCCATCGACCGTCAGCCGTCGCGTGTCGTCCTCGTCGCGTGCGAACACGAGCCGTCCATCGCCCATCCAGGCGGGGATTCCAGGTACGATCTCGAGCCACATGGGATCGCTCTGGTCCAGGCGAGACCGGGTAGCCCCTGTGACCGGGTCGGCCTCCAGAAGGGCCCACCTGCGCTGGTCACGAGACTGAACGAGCAAGCTCAGGGGCTCGCTCTCTCCCCACGTGACCTGCACGAGGTAGGGGTAAGCCTCTCGGTCCCATTCGACCTCCCTGCGTCCCCCCTCGAGCTGGGCGACGAACAGCGACACGTCGGCATTCGCCGTCCCCGCGGCCGGGTACCGAACGCTCTGCGGTTCCCGGGCTGGATCAGAAGGGTCGGTGATGTACCAGATGCCGACGGGCCTGTTGTCTGCGCGGGCGACCGCAAGCGACCGGCCGTTGGGCGACCACCAATAACCTCGGAGCCGATCCATCTCCTCGGCCGCGATGAACTCCGCGAGGCCCCAGGTGACGTCCGGATCCTCTTCCTCCGCCAGACAACGGTCCTCGCCTTCCCGCGTCACCACGTGGAGAGTGCCATCGCTCACATACGCGACGCGCTCGCCGGTGGGAGACGGTCGCGGGTCGAACGCGGCGGACGGCGTAGGAGGGGCTTGCACCTCCCCGGTGGTCAGGTCCGCCACGAAGAGAGTTCCGGACAGCGTGAACGAAGCCAGCCGGAGGCCCGGGTCGGCCGCGTAGGCGACGATCCCTCCAGCCGTTTCACGGGCCCGCTCCCTGCGGGCGCGCTCATCCGGGGACAACTCCTCCTCGCTCGCTGGTGCCAGGATCCGCGGATCGGCCACCAGCCGTTCGCTCCCCGCGTCCACGTCGAACACCCACAGACAGGTCATGGGGTCATCGCCGGCCGGAGATCTGAGGAAGGCGACGCGGGAGCCATCGGCGGCGACCGAGAAGCTCCGGGGCCTCCCGAGCGTGAATCTCCTGGTCCTCGCCGACCGGCGCGGGAAGGAGTCGGTTTGTCTCATCGTCAGGGTTCCAACACTACCTAACCTGCCCGCTTGCCTCGCTCGGCCCTTCCGTGACAGGCTGCCTCCGCCAAGCCATGAATGGAGGTAGCGAGGTGGATCTCCTCGAACGGATCGACACGATGATCGACGAGCGACACGTGCTCGGCCACCCTTTCTACAGGGCGTGGGTGGCCGGTACGCTGCCGACGGAGGCCCTGCAGGAGTACGCCCGGCAGTATTACGGCTTCGAGTCCACCTTTCCCCGTTTCCTGTCCACTCTGCATGCCCGTTCTGAGCGAGCCGGTGATCGTCAAGCGCTTCTCGACAATCTGTGGGATGAGGAGCACGGCGACTCCAACCACGCAGAGCTGTGGCTCAGGTTCGCCGAAGGACTCGGGGTAAGCCGGAACGACGTGCTGGCTGCGGCGAGGAACCTGCACACCAAAGCGCTCGTCGATACCTATTGGCGTGTGTGTCGCGAAGGCCCTGTTGCCGCCGGGGTTGCAGCCGTCTACGCGTACGAGCGCCAGGTCCCCCAGGTCGCCCAGGCCAAGATCGACGGGCTCAGGATGCGATACGGGATCGAAGACGACCGCACGCTCGCGTTCTTCGAGATCCACGCGTCGCTTGACGTGGAGCACTCCGAAGCCGAGCGGCGCATGCTGTCCACGGTAAGCGAAGAGGACGAGGCGTCGGTGGTCGAGGGAGCTGGCGCCGCCCTGGACGGGTGGTGGGGATTCCTCGATGCCGTCACCCCCAACGCCGCGGGCTAGGCCGGTGGCCGCTCTGGCGGCTCGCCCGAAGGAGAGGCCATGCCAGCGTTGCCACCGAGGACCCGCGGTCCCCGTACCCACCTGGCACGCATTCAGGAATACGAACGGCGCGGTCTCCAGCCGAACTGGCCGGCGGTCTTCAGGAACGGCGTTCGGTCGGGAGCGAGTAAACGCCAGTCCCCTTCTTGACCACCAGGCCCTCCTTGGCGGCCCGGGCCAGGGCGGCCAACAGATTCTTCCGTATGTCGGGCTGGGTGAATGGATCGAGGTAGCCGCGCTTCAGGGCCAGGTCCTGGACCACGGTCCAGTGCAGAGCCGTGCTCTCCTCCCGCAGGATGGTGAGGGCCGCCTCCAGATAGTCCATGCAGCTCTCACAACCGGTGGGCCTCGGGGATCAACGCCTCGGCGATCAGTTCCACCATCGACCAATCGGCCACGGAGAACGGGACCGAGCCCGCGCCCACGATGAACTCCTCCGCTCCGGCGCTGGCGAACGCGGCGAGCTTCACCAGACAGTCTCGTGGAGTCCCCGTCAGCGTCTCCTGCGCGTAGTCGTCCAGGCGTTCGCCGTCCAGGGCCCTACCCGGCGACCATCGTTGGAGGGTCAGAAATCGGCGCGCCAGGTCCTCCTCGTCTTCCCCCACCAACGTATAGAGCCCGATGGAGAACCGCACGGAGCCCGGGTCCCGGTCCTCGGCTTCAGCGAGCCGCCTGAGCTTGCCGGCTCGTTCCACGAAGGAATCCACGGTCCGCTTCCATACAGTGTTCCAACCCGAAGCGTGCCGGGCCACCAGCCGAAGCAGCCGGTCGCCTCCCTTGCCTCCTACCCAGATCGGCGGCCCGCCCGTCTGCGCCGGTCGGGGATGGTTGTAGGCTCCGTCGATCTGGAACCTCTTCCCCTCATGCGTGAATGGCCCTTCGGCGAGAAGGCCCGCGACCACTTGGACGGACTCCTCCAGCATCGCGAACCGGTCGCCTGTTGAGGCGAGCTCATACCCGAAGGCGCGGAACTCCGGCTCGTACCAGCCGGCGCCAAGGCCCAGGTCGAAACGACCTCCGCTGATCAGATCGATAGCCGTGGCCATCTTCGCCACGTGCGCCGGGTGGCGAAACGGCGCGCACGCCACGAGGGTTCCCAGCCGGACCCGCTCCGTGGCCGTGGCCAGGGCGGCCAGGGCCGTGAACGGCTCGAGGGTTCCCGATGGCTCGGCCGAACCCCCATACCGGGCCAAGTCCAGGAAGAAATGGTCCGAGATCCACACCGAATCGAACCCCAGCGCCTCGGCCCGCCGGGCCGCATCGACCAGGCGGGACCAGCTGAGCGGCTTCCCGTCCGGGAACGAGTAGTCGTAGTGCGGCAGGGCCAGGCCGATTCGCATGGAGGCCATGCTAGCGGAGGCGTACAGGTCGTTCCCGCCAGGAGGACTTTCCCGAGGGTAGTCTCGGCCTCGCGGAGCGGGAACGCTCGCGGTGGTTCGATCGGTTTGCTCGCCATCCTTCCAGGGAACCATGCCAAACGGACATGGTCATCATGAACACGAACCACACGGGAGCCTTTCCTTTGCTCAGGCAGACTCTGCTTCGAAAGTTCCTGGACGAGGCGCAACTACGGGAGCTGGAGCAGTTTTGTCGGGCCACGACCCGAAAGGCGGGGGTGACCCTGTTTCGGCAGGGGGATCCGGCCGACACCTTCTACCTGATGGCGGAGGGATGCGTCGAGCTGCGGGCCCGCCCTCCTGGGCGCCGCGTCTACCGCACGGTCGAGCTGGTCGTTCCCGGGTGCACGTTCGGAGACGAGTCGCTGTTCGGAGAGAACGAGTATCTGGCCGGGGCCCGCGTCATCGAGCAGGCGCGGCTCCTTATGTTGAGCCGGTCAGAGTTCGATCGGCTGGTCGACGCTCGTCCGGCCATCGCCTCGGGGATCCTCCGGTGTTCGGGAAGCTGTTTGAGCCAGACCGTTCGCCGCGCCGCGATCCTCACCCAGGCCCCCGCGGACGTGGCCCTGCGGATGCTCCTGGAGGAGCTGGCCAATCCGGCGAGGCAGAACGGCGATCCGGTCTCTGTCCGTATCACCCACGCCCAGCTTGCGGGCGTCCTCCACGTCTCCCGGGAGACGGTGAGCCGCATGCTTGGCCAGCTCGTGGGCGAAGGCCTCGTCGAGCTCGGCCGTGGGGTCATCCGGGTCCACGCTCAGTAGCCGCACCCCCACTCCTGTTAGCATCGTCCGCCCGGTCCGGAGGGAGGGTCTCATGCATCCGTGGTCGTTCGAGTTCGCAGGACGCTTCGAGGAGTCCACCTTCGAGAGCAAGGTCCTTCGAGACAACCCACTCGGCGATCCCTACGAGCGGCCGCTGTGGGTCTACCTGCCTCCCGGGTACGACGACGAGCGGGACCGACGTTACCCCTCCGTGTACGTGATCCAGGGTCTGACCGGACAACTCGACATGTGGCACAACCGCTCTGCCTTCCGCAAGAACTTCCCGGAGCTGACGGACGAGCTGTTCGCGCGCGGCGAGGCGCCGCCATGCATCGTGACATGGGTCGACTGCTGGACCTCGCTCGGAGGGAGCCAGTTCCTCGATTCGCCCGGGACGGGGCAGTACCACACGTACCTGTGCGAGGAGATCGTGCCCTGGATCGACGCGCATTACCGAACCCTGCCCGACCGGGAGCGCCGAGCGATCGCTGGAAAGTCCAGCGGTGGCTACGGTGCGATGGTCACTTCCATGCTCCGCCCGGACCTGTGGGGCGGCCTTGCCACGCACGCCGGGGATGCCCTTTTCGAGGTGTGCTACCTGCCCGAGTTCAGGGTGTGCTCGCGGACCCTCCGAGACGAGTACGAAGGGTCCTTCGAGAAGTTCTGGAAGGACTTCCGGAGCCGTCCGGCCTTCACCAAGGACAGCGATGCCGAGCTGTTCAACGAATGGTGTATGGCAGCGTGCTACTCGACCGATGAGGACGGCTCGGTCCGGCTTCCGTTCGATCCGGCCACCGGCGAGCTCGTCCCCGATGTGTGGGAACGGTGGCTGGCGTGGGACCCCGTGCGGATGGTGCCGAAGCATGCAGAAGCCCTCCGCTCGATGACGGCGATCTACATCGACGCCGGCAAGAAGGACGAATACTTCCTCGACCTGGGCGCCGAGGCCTTTCGGCGTGCCCTGGAAGCGATCGGGGTCACCGACGTGTTCTTCGAGCTGTTCGACGCCAAGCACGGCGCCATCGAGTACCGATATCCGCGATCACTCAAGTACCTCGCTGAACGCCTGTCACCCTAACCCCGCAACTCGAGGGCGACTGGGCGGCTGTTGACGCCGCCACCCTCGCCGGCGACGGTGGTGTGACGTCAGGTCGCGAGTTCGATGGGAGTGACCTCGACAGTCAGTATTCGGCCATCGCGGTACACGCGCATCGTGGCGCGGCGGTTGATGGCGTCACTCACCATGATCCGCTGGAGGTCATCCATGCCCTCCGTGGGCTGGCCGTCGACCTCCAGGATCAAATCCTCCAGCCGAAGTCCAGCCCGAGCTGCCGGACTCCCCTCGACAACCTGCACGATCTCCACGCCGGCGTCCTGACCGGTCTCCTGAGCGACCCGAGGCGGAAGCGGCCGGGGCCCTCCGGCGATCCCGAGGAACGCCCGCCGGAATCGGCCCTCGGTCATGAGCGCCGCGATGATCCGGCGGGTCGCGGCGTTGATGGGGACCGCCAGCCCGAGGCCCTGCCCGATCCCGGGCCCGACCACGGCGGTGTTGATGCCCACGACCCGACCCCGGCTGTCCGCCAGGGCTCCACCTGAGTTCCCGGGGTGCAGGGCGGCGTCGGTCTGGATCACGTTCTCCACGACACGGCTGATGGAGCCGGCCCGGGTCGGGAGCGACCGCCCGAGCGCACTTACCACGCCCGCGGTGACCGAGCCGGCGAACCCCAATGGGTTGCCAATGGCCACGACAAGCTGTCCCACGCGCAGGCGTGAGGCGTCACCCAACAGGGCTGGGATCAGGCCCGAGGCCGATGCTCGCACCACAGCGAGGTCGGAGAGCGGATCCGTTCCGACGGTCTCGATTCCGAACTCCCTCCCGTCGACGAACGACGCGCTCCCTCGCTCAGTGCCGGCCATCACGTGGGCCGAGGTCAGGATGAACCCGTCGGGAGTGATGACCACCCCGCTCCCCCCGCCGTCCGCCGGCTGGCCCTGCCAGATCCTCCGGGTCACCCGGAGGTTGGTCACGGACGGCGTCAGCTGTTCGGCCACGCGGGTGATGACCGTGGAATAGGCGTCGAGCGCCTCGTCCTCCTCGGAGTCGGCCGAGGGCACGGCACCGGGGTGTCCGTCCCCGAGGAGCGCGTCGATGAACCGCAAGTCGACCATCCTGAAACCGAGGCTAGCACGCCCGGTGGAAATGACTGGCTCGAAGGGTCCGCGGAGTCGAAGTGAGCTAGTCCGCGTACGGATGCACGGTCCCAGTGAGGACCGTTCGGCTCGCGCTGTCGAGGACCGTGATCGTGACCACACGTGAGAGATCGCGCCCTGTCCGGTCGAACATGACCCAGTCACCCTCGGGCTGCCTCACCAGCGTACGGCCCACCCTCATCGCGGAGCGGTTGTCGACGATCTGGACGACAAATGGCCCTCTTTGGTTCCCTGGAAGTACGACGTCGATGAAAATGAAGTCGTCCACGTTCGGGGCGCTCGAGATCACCGCCGAGCCTCCGCCGCGGACACCCGGAGCAGGATCGAGGTCCGCCGTGAACGTCTTTCCCCATCCCTTGAAGCTCTCCAGAGCCTTGCCCAGATTGCTCACCTGAGCCTCCTTGGCTGACAGCGTTTGGTTGAGCTTCTGGACGTGACCTCGTTCAGCGATGGCCCATCCCATCGCTCCGACCGCGAGCAGCGCCGCAGCAAGCGTGACGGCCACCAGCGCCCGGACCCTGTGGCGAGCGCCGGGGGGGATCCTCCCTGCTGCCGAACGGACCCTGTCGACGACTCGGGTCTCGAGCGAGGGTGCGGGACTCTCCATCGGAAGGGCCAGGGCCATCCTGGCGGCGCCCTCCTCCAGCTCGGCCGATTCCTTCCGGCAACCCGCACACCACTCCAGGTGGCGCTCCACCTCGGCCGCGTCGACCTTCGTCAACAGGCCGAGGGCGTGCTCGGTGAGCCGCTCGCGGACCTCCAGGCAGGTCACGGAGCACCCCCCTCCACTGCGCGAGCCGCTGCCCGAGCCTCCTCGGCGCCGGCCCGGCGGAGCTTGATCAACGCGGTGCGCAGCCGGGTCTTGACCGTTCCCAGAGGGATCCCGTCGGCCTGGGCGATCTCACGTGCCGTCCAACCGTAGAAGTAGGCGTGTGACAGCAACCGGCGCTCGGCGGGCGACAGGCCGGCCATGGCCCGGCGAGCCTGGTCCCGTTCGATCAACCCCTCCTCCTCATCGTGAGGAGCCGGCTCGGGCAGCTCCTCCATGAACACGAGCGAGGGCCGGGCCGCTCCACGATCGTGGCGGAGCCTGTCGACGGCCATGTTGTGGGCGATGGCCATGAGCCATGTCGACAACCTCCCCCGGGTGGCGTCGAACCGGCTGCCCTTGCGCCATGCCGTGAGGAAGACGTCCTGGGTGAGCTCTTCGGCGCTCTCGTTGTTGCCGAGCAGCCGAACCCCGAGCGTGTAGACGGATCGTCCGAACCGCGCATAGAGCGTTCGGATGGCGTCCTCGTCGCCGGCAACCAGTTGCCGCATCAGTTCTTGCTCCGATTCTCTCGAGAGGGGACCTTCAGGGTCGAAGGTCATGGGGCCTCCATTTGGTATACGGCGCCCCGGCGGCGCGGAGTTTGTTCGGACCGCCTCATTATCCGACGCGGGAACCCTGGCTGCCTGCAGCTCGGTGGTAAACGCCCCGGCCCTTTCAGGTCCGTCCGCGTGGGATGATGAATGTATGCGCAAGGTGAGGGCGCTCGTAGTCCTCCTTGCTTCGCTGGTCACTCTCGGCGCCGGCATGAGCCTGGCCCGGGCCCAGGCGCAACGCACCCCGACCGTCCTGTCGCTCACCCTGAACGGGGTGGTCGATCCCTTCGTGGCGAACTACATCCGCAGCGGCATCGACAAGGCCGAGGCCGATGGCGACGCGGCCGTGCTCCTCACGGTCGACACGCCGGGCGGTCTCGATTCCTCCATGCGCAAGATCACCCAGGCCATCCTGAACTCGAAGGTGCAGGTCATCTGCTACACGGCGCCGTCCGGGGCCCGGGCCGCTTCGGCCGGGACGTTCATCATGCTGGCCTGCCCCATCAATGCCATGGCCCCCGGGACGAACATCGGGGCGGCCCATCCGGTCGGTGTCTCCGGCGCCATCGAGAGCGACAAGGTCACCAACGACGCCGCCGCCTACATCCGGTCCCTGGCGGAGCGGTGGGACCGAGACGCCGACTGGGCGGAACAGGCCGTTCGCAAGTCGGTGAGCATCTCGGCCGAGGAGGCGCTGCGGATGCACGTGGTCGACCTGGTCTCCCCCAGTCCGGCTGCTCTGTTTCGTGCCATTACCACGTCGTGCTCCGAGAGCGCCGGCGGTCCCGTCCAGGGAAACCGCTGCCCCACACAATCGTTGGCGGGGGCTCGGATCGAGGATCGGGGCATGGGCTTCGGTGGGGCCTTCCTCCACGGGCTGATCGACCCCAACCTGGCCTTCCTGTTCTTCTACCTGGGACTCGCCCTCCTGGTGATCGAGATCCTCCACCCCGGGGTGTCGGTCCCGGGGATCCTCGGAGCCGTCCTGTTGATCTCGGCCTTCGTGGACTTCGGGTTCCTGCCGGTCCAACTCGCCGGGGTCATCCTGCTCGTCCTCTCGGCTATCTTCTTCCTGCTCGAGTTGAAACATCCCGGGATCGGCCTGCCCACCGTCGGGGGCGTGATCACTCTCGTTCTGGGTGGCCTGTTGCTGTTCAACTCGGCGGTGCCGAATGCCCGGGTCTCGCCGTGGCTCCTGGCAGGCGTCGCCATCGCCTTGGTGCTGTTCTTCGGGTTCGTGGTGCGCGCGGTCATGAAGGCCCGGCATCTCCCCCGGTCCGCCGGGATCGAAGGGATGGCAGGAGAGCCGGGCGTCGCTATCGACGACCTGAACCCCGTGGGCCGGGTCCGAGCCAGACGGGAGAACTGGAGCGCGGAATCCGTGGGGCCGCCCATCGCCAAGGGAAGCCCGGTGAGGGTGGTCGAGGTCAGGGGACTCCGGCTGGTCGTGGAGCCAGCTAGCGAACCAGCCCCGGGGATCGTCCCGGGCGAACAGGCCCTGCCGGCGACGTCACGTCGTGAGGGGGAGCTGGCGGGTGACTCGAGCGCCGGCCAGGGAAAGGGAGGAGTGACATGAACGTAACTCTCATCGTCATCCTGGCGGTGGTGGTGTTCTTCCTGCTTCTGGTGGTTCCGAACGCGATCAAGATCGTCCCCGAGTACCAGCGAATCGTGCTCTTCCGCTTGGGCAGGGCCATCGGCATCCGAGGACCGGGCCTGGTCATCATCATCCCGATCATCGACCGCGTGGTCCGGGTCGATCTGAGAGAGCGGTACCTGGAGATCCCCCACCAAGCGGCGATCACCGAGGACAACGCCACCATCAGCATCGACTTCATCATCTTCTACAAGGTCGTCGACGCTTCGATGTCCGTCCTCCAGGTGCAGAACTTCGCCGGCGCGGCCCAGAACATTGCGGCGACCACCCTGCGGAGCGTGGTCGGCGACATGACCCTGGACGACGTGTTGTCCAAGCGCGAGGAGATGAACCAGATCCTCCAGGTCAAGCTGGACGAGGTCACCGAGCGTTGGGGCGTGAAGGTGACCAACGTCGAGGTCCGCGAGATCATCCCACCGCCGACCGTGCAGGAAGCGATGACCCGCCAGATGTCGGCGGAGCGGACCCGGCGAGCCGTGGTGACCGAGGCCGAGGGGAACAAGCAGGCCGCGATCACCGTGGCCGAGGGCCAGAAGCAGGCCGCCATCCTCTCGGCCGAGGGTGACCGCCAGGCCGCGATCCTGCGGGCCGAGGGATTCTCTCTGGCCCTGGGCAAGATCTTCGAGGTGGCTCGAGGGGTGGACGCCAACACCATGAGCCTCCAGTACCTGGAAGCGCTCAAGCAGATCGGCTCATCGCCATCGACGAAGTTCGTGGTCCCCATGGAG
Source organism: Actinomycetota bacterium (assembly GCA_036505215.1). Lineage (GTDB taxonomy): Bacteria > Actinomycetota > UBA4738 > UBA4738 > UBA4738 > DASXTW01. The sequence goes on from DASXTW010000221.1 coordinate 12,039, forward strand.
CTGGCCAATTTGCTGTCGGGTGTGAGCGGGCTCACCGGAAAGTCGTTCGGGAACAGCGGCGGCGACGGCAGCAAGTCATAGCACGGTGAGGCCCCTCCGGGCGCGCGGGTATGCTGGAGGAGATGGCTGATCCACACCGCACCAGCGTCCGGTGGCGCGAATGGAGTGACGAGGCGTTCCGAGAAGCAGAGCGCCGTGGTATCCCCATCCTGCTGGACATCAGCGCGGTGTGGTGCCACTGGTGCCACGTCATGGACCGCACCACGTACAGCGATGGCGAGGTAGCCAGGCTGATCGAGGAGTCGTATGTCCCCGTCAAGGTGGACAATGACCGCCGGCCGGACATCAACCGGCGCTACAACATGGGCGGCTGGCCCACGACGGCCTTCCTCACGCCGACGGGAGAGATCCTCACGGGCGGCACGTACTTCCCACCGGAGACAATGCAGAAGCTGTTGCGGCAAGTCTCATCCGCCTGGACCGACCGCAGGGAGGAGTTCGAGACGAAGATCGCTGAGTTGGCCGAGCGGCGGACGAGGCCTCAAACGCAGAAGGGAACGCTCGCCCCATCGATCGTCGAGCGGATCATCGGCGGGATCGCCAACCGCTACGACTCAAGGTATGGCGGATTCGGTCCGGCTCCGAAGTTCCCTCACGCGCCTGCTCTCCGGCTCCTGGTCAATCGCCACCTGGCAACGGACGAGCAGCAGCTGAAGGACATCGTGTTCCACACGCTGGACGGGATGGCCTCGGGCGGCATGTACGACCACGTGGAAGGCGGCTTCTTCCGTTACTCCACCACGGAGGATTGGTCGGTTCCCCACTTCGAGAAGATGAGCGAGGAGAACGCCAGGCTCCTCATGGTGTACCTCGCCGCCGGTACCCTGGAAGGCGGCGACCGCTTCCACAAGGTGGCTCAGGACGTGTTCCGCTACGTCGAGGCGACCCTGACCGATCTCGAAGGCGGCTTCTACGGGAGCCAAGACGCCGACGAGGAGTACTACGCCAAGGGCGAGGAGGGCCGGAGCGGACTCGAGCCTCCGTATGTGGACCCAACCCTCTACGCCGACTGGAACGGGCTGATGGTGCAGGCCCATCTCCTGGGCGCCCGCATCCTGGACGATCCGGCGCTCCGGGGACGTGGGCTCGCGGCGTTGGACCGCGTGCTCTCACTGCTCGGGCCCCCGAGCCGGGGGTTGGCTCACTACTTCGATGGCTCGCCGAGCGAGGTCCGTGGCTTCCTCGGCGATCACGCAGAGATCGGACTGGCCTGCCTGGAGGCGTACGCGGACACCGGCGACCGCGCATATCTCGATGCAGCGAGGGAGACGGCCTCCTTCGTCCTGGAAAGTCTCCTGGCTGAGGACGGCGGATTCTTCGACAAGCGGCCGGACTCTGGAGAAGGGGCGCTGAGGGTCCCGGACCGGCCCCTCGAGGACAATTCAGCAATCGCCACGCTGCTTCTCCGGCTGGGTCGCCTGCTCCGGGACGAGTCCCTGGCGCACCGAGCACGGGACACCCTGTCCATCTACGCAGGGGGCTACACCCTGTACGACCTGTTGGGGGCGCCGTTCGCGCTGGCGGTGGACGAGTTGCTCACCGAGCCCCTCCACGTGACCGTCGTGGGGGACGTGGGCGAGGGAGAGCCCCTCCGCCGGGCGGCCGTGAGCGGCTACATCCCCTACAGGGTGGTCGATTCGCTGGCGCCGGGACGCGACGACGACCTGCTCACCAAGGCCGGATATGCGGTCAAAGATCGAGCCCTGGCCTACGTGTGCATCGGAACCGTGTGCCATCCGCCCACGTCCGCCCCAGCCGAGATCGCTTCCCTGCTCGGAGTAGGGGGACCATCGGTTCGAGACGTGTAAGCCAGCAGTGGGCTCAGTTGAGCCGTGGGATCAGCTCGACCTGGAGCGACTGATCCTCCGCCCGTCCATGAAGGCGACGAGACCGAGGAGCGCTCCGGTTGCAACGACGGAAGCAACCCAGATGCCAGGCAAGCTGTACGCGACGGCCAGGCAGGCTTCGTGGGGCCGGCACGCAGGCCCCCATTCGGGCCCCCACAGGGCGACAGCGAGCCCCCCGAGAACGAGCGCCAGTGAGAACAGGTACAGAATGCTGAATCCTCGCCCCCACCAGATCAGCACGGCACCGATCAGAATCGGAATGAGGAGACTCGCTTGGCGCTCCACGCCTTGAAAGCCATTCTGGGGATAGCGGGGGTTGCTGAGGCGTGAGGCCATGGCGAAGCCAGAGATGACAAACACAACGCCCAGAACCAGCCGGAATCGCCCCCAGCTCACGGGATCATTCTCCGCTCGCCCGATCAACCCCGGTCTAGGCTCCTGGGCGCCTCTTCTTGCCTGATCGCGTCCGCCGGCTGCTGTTCTGTCGGCCACATCGTGTTGTGCAGATCCCACACCATTCAGCCGGCATTGACCCGGCAGATGCCGCGCTCGGCGAAGGGCCGGAAGTCCTTGATGGTCAGAGCCGGCTTCAGACCGGCAACCATCCCCTCGAGCAGGCCTCGGTGCAACGTGCACACGAGGTCCCGATGGTCGTCGGCCAGGTCCCGGAAGGGACAGTCGCGAAGGGTGATCTCGATCGCCGCCTGACCTTCCCGCCGAAACCGCGGTTGGAAGCCCGCCTTGGCCATGGCCTCCTGCAGCACCGCCAGGTTCCGCCGAGCGGGAAGCTTCACTCCGGGCTTCGGCCCTCCCTGAGCCACCAGGTAGGAGCCCCACTGACGGGCGAGCTCGCGGGCCTGCTGGAGGGCGCGGCCCCCTCGGACCAGGCCGCACAGCATCTCGGCCAGCAGCCGGTAATCCCGGGCTCCTTCGCTGTCGGTCTCCTGAATCGAGTACATCGCCTGAGGCCGCCCGACCGATGCTGTCTTCCGGATCTCCCGGGAGATCAGCCCCGCTTCCTCCAGCCTGCGCAGGTGAGGCCGGAGCGTGTTGGGGTGCAGGGACAGCCGACGAGACATCTCGCGGACGGAGACCGGGCGGCCGGCCAGGCCGATGTACCGGTACATCCGGTAGCGTGTGTCGTCGGCCAGGGCCTTGTGGATCTCAAGGTCTCGGGTCTCTGGCACCTCAGCAGGCAGGGGAAGGCCGGCCGGATCGTTCGACGCAGCCGGCAGCGCGTATTATCGAGGTAAGCACGGTATCAATCAGCATAATCCCGGAGAGACCCATGCCCACGAAAGAAGAAGTCAGGCAAGCCCTGCGGAACGTCCTGGACCCGGAGATCGGCAAGCCGATCGAGGATGTCGGCATGCTCAAGGACATCGAGGTCGAGAACGGCGCCGTCAAGGTGCATGTCCTGCTCACGATCGCCGGGTGTCCGCTGAAGGACCGCATCAACACCGACGTCACGAATGCGGTTGCTCCGATCCTCGACCCCGGACAACGCGTCGAGGTGGTCCTCGGAGAGATGACTGGGGAGCAACGGCAGGATCTCGTCAACAGGCTACGGGGCGGGGGCGGCCAGGCGCCCGAGCGTCAGGTGTTCTTCACGGAGGGAAGCACCACCGTGATCGCCGTCGCCTCAGGCAAGGGCGGGGTCGGGAAGTCCAGCGTGACGGCCAATCTGGCCGCAGCCCTGGCGGCCGAGGGGCATCGGGTCGGGATCGTGGACGTGGACGTGTGGGGCTTCTCCATCCCCAGGATGATGGGCATCTCCGGCCGGCCTGTGTCATTCAACAACATGATCATGCCTCTCGAGTCGCACGGCGTCCGCATCATCTCGATGGGCTTCTTCGTGCCTGAGGAGACCCCGGTGATCTGGCGAGGACCGATGCTGCACAAGGCCGTCAACCAGTTCCTGGGAGACGTGTACTGGGGCGACCTCGACTTCCTGCTGGCGGACCTCCCGCCCGGCACGGGCGATGTGTCGATCTCGATGGCCGGCTTCCTCCCGGGAGCCCAGATGCTGGTTGTGACCACGCCTCAGGAAGCCGCGCGCAAGGTGGCCGAGCGAGCCGGGAAGATGGCCGAGCAGACGCGACTCAAGGTGGTCGGCGTGATCGAGAACATGTCGTACTTCGTCTGCCCTCACTGCGGGGAGAAGACGGCTATCTTCGGCGAAGGCGGCGGGCAGCTCGCGGCCGATACCCTCGGGGTACCGCTGCTCGGGCAGATCCCCCTCATGCCCGAGATCCGCGAAGGCGGCGACGCGGGCACGCCGATCGTCGTGTCACAACCAGATTCCCCTGCCGGCGAGGCACTCATCGAGGCCGCCCGCCAGCTGGCCAAGGAATCGAGAACCCTGGTCAAGAAGCCGCTCGGGCTGACCGTGGCGCCCCGCTAACCCGCGACGATCTTGTAGACGCCTCCCGCCAAGGACAGCACGTACAGCTCGCCGTCCAGATCCTGGCCGAACGAGGCAAGCCCGCGGACCTCTGGGCCCAATGCCCGTTGCTGCACGACCTTTCCGCCCCGAACGCGCAGGGCGCGGATCTTCCCCACGCAGTAATCCGAGAAGAGATACACCCCCTGGAGAGACGAGATCGCCTCGCCTCGATATACGTACCCGCCCACCACGGCGCAGGTGCCGCCCGAGCCGGTGTCGTATTCGTACACGGGGAGAACCAGGCCGGCGGGAAGGTCCTCGCTGTGCCTGACGGTTCCCTCCATGAGGCTCCACCCGTAGTCACGTCCGCCTTTGGAGCCCGCCCTCTCGAAGTCGATCTCTTCGCGATCGCTTCCCCCCACGTCGCCGATCCACAGGTCTCCGGTCTGACGGTCGAACGTGAATCGCCAGGGGTTGCGCAGCCCGTAGTCCCAGATCTCCGGCCGGCGGTCTGATCGCCCCACGAAGGGGTTGTCCGGAGGTATGCCGTAGGGACGTCCTCCCGACGGCCGTGGATCGATCCGCAGCATCTTTGCCAGGAGCGCGTCGAGGTTCTGGCCGTTCAGCATCGGATCGCCCTGGCTCCCCCCATCGCCCATCCCGATGTAGAGATAGCCGTCCGGCCCGAAGATAACGTTGCCGCCGTTGTGGTTGGAGAACGGCTGGTGGATAAACAGCACCCGGCGGGCCGACCCGGAGTCGGCCACGCCTCCGTCCATCGTGTATTCGACGATGTTGGTCTCCCCGTTCCCGTCGGTGAAGTTGACGTACAGGAAACCTCCGTCCGGCGAGAAGGCCAGCCCGAGCAGGCCCTGTTCACTCCCGGTACTGACCCTTTCGGTGAGATCGAGCACGGGCGTGGAATCGAGCCGGCCGTCCCGGATGGCCATCACCCTGCCCCCCTTTTCGGCGACGTAGAGGGCAGAGTCTCCGGAGCGCACGGCCATGGCCAGCGGGCCGCCCTCCAGCGTGGCGACCTTCTGGAGGCGAATCCTTACGTTCCTGAGATCACCGACCGAAGGACTGGCGGACTGGGTGGGTGAGCCGCCCGAGGACGAGGAGGTCGGGGTGCGGCTGGGGGAATTGACCGCTTCGGGCCGGCCACCTCCGCAGGCCACCCCGATCAGCGCGAGGGCAATGAGGAGAGCGAGCCGTCTCATCGGCTCAGGATATGTTGGACGAAGCGGTTTGGCGGAGGTCCGCCCCTAGCCGGCTCGAGCCCGGGCGTGTGACCTGCGCAGCCCCAGGCGCTGGGCGGCGAATGCGGCGGCCGCTGCCACCAGAAGCCCAAGGGTCACCAGCGCCACCGTGCGCCACGGGCCGGGCGATGAGGCCGACACAGAGGTCGCAGGGGCTCGGCTGACGGCGGAGGTGGATCCCGCAGGTGACGGCGAGGAGATCACCGGGAACACGGTCGTCGCTGACTCTGTCCCGCTTGGCCTTCCGCCGCCTCCAACCACCACGGCCCCGACCATGCCCGGGTGAAGCAGGCAGAAGTACGGGTAGATCCCGGCCTTGGTGAAGCGGTAGGTGACCGACTCCCCTGGCAGGATCGAGTCGTACGATCCCCAGCTTCCCCCGACGCCGGTGACCGTGTGCTGCGTCGAGTCGCTGTTGGTCCAGGTGATGGGCTGTGAGAGCTTCACCCGCAGAACCGTCTGGACGAAGCACAGCCCCTTCAGGTCCACGTGGGTGCCGGCGACGTCCAGGGTCTGCGCGTCGTGGCAACCCCCGCCCGCGTGGGCGGGAACCGTGGGGAGGAGCACGAACACAAGCCCTACCGTCAATGCCAGGAACACCCGAAGCCGTCGTTCCTTCATCGCGGTCTCCCTTCCGATCGCGGCCAGCCGGTTCGAAGCCCGGTTTCGCAACCGATACACCTGCAATGCCGAACAGGTTCCCCACATACTGCCCTCAGCCGACGGTTCTGGCGATCCGCAGCGCCTGGTCCTTCGTGAGCTTGCCCTCGATCCGAACCGTAAGGTCCCCCTGCTCCCACAGCAGGACGTTGCCGGCAAGGCGCACGGTATCGGGCAGGAGCTGACCGTTTTCGTTCACGAATGAGACCTCGTGCGGGGCGCCTGCGATCCAAAAGCCATTACCGCCGTTCACCCTCACGGCCTCCAAGGTCGTGGCCTCGAAAGAGATCTTCTTGATGAACGCTGCATCGACGCTGGCCCGGAACTCGGTCAGGAGCAGTCCCTCCCCGGTCTCGCGGGCCCGCGGCAGACCCGGCCGCGCGTGCCACAGCAAGGTCACCTGTCCTGCGAAGTTGCCACTTCGCAGGTACACAGCGTCGGGCGGTCCCAGGTCCGGAGCGTGCGGGACCACGATGCGGAACGGGACGCGCGCCTGGGCCTCCGCCAGGGTCAGACGCTCCCCCAGATTCAGGCCAGTGCCCAACGGGAGGGTGGCCGATGGCGTGGGGGTGAATTCGATGCGCACGCCTCGCAGCCCCAGCCAGCCGGCCACGGCACGCCGGGCCGTCGGGGAGAACGCAAGCGTGCCCGAGAGCACCACGATGAGCACGATGAGGGCAACGGCGACCGGTTGCCAGACCGGCTGGAGCACCGGACGAAGGGCGCCGCGAAGGCGGAGCCGAAGCGACTCCGGCGACCACCGAGACGGCGTGGGGGCCTGCCGAAGCCGCCTGCCCACCACCCCCGACAGGTCCGGCACCGCCGGATAGTCCACGAGCGAACCGACCTCGGCCACGAGCCGCTCCAGGGCTGGATCCGGCTCCATGCCCCGGCTCCCGCGGCCGGGCAACCTCAGCCACCGGTCAGCCATCGGCGGCCCCCTCCAGCCCCACGCGGTCCCCGCCGAGCCCGGCCGGGGCCATGACCTCACGAAGCCTGCCCAACGCCCGGGACAACCTCGACTTCACCGTCCCTCGTGCGCACCCGAGAGCCTCTGCCATCTCGGCTTCGGAGAGCTCGAACCAGTACCGGTAGGCGATGACCAGGCGATCCTCTGGGCGGAGCCGGTTCATCGCGGCCACCAGGCGGCGACGGTCGTCCTGCGCGAGGGCCGCCCCCTCCGGCGATGGGACCGCATCGTCCTGGAGGCGGCCCTCGGCAGCCCGAAGCGCCAGGCCTACCTGCCTCCGCGTCGATCGACGACGGTTGATGGCCTCGTTGGCCACGATGCGGAGCAGCCACGGGCGGAATGCCGCGCCGGCCCGGAACCGACTCAGCGAGTAATAGGCCTTCACAAAGGCCTCCTGCGCTGCATCCTGGGCATCGGCGGCCCCTCCGGTGATCACGTAGGCGGTCCTGGCGGCAACGTCCTGGTACATCCGTACGAGCTGTTCGTATGCGGTCACGTCGCCATTTCTCGCCCGTTCGACGAGCTCCTCGTCCTCCAGTGGTCGGCCCCCCATGGAGAGATTTCACTCCATGTACGGGTTGGGGTCGTGGAGGGTTCCCGGACCAAGGCGGGCGCGGAGGGGTGCCCGGGCGTGGACCCCGCCGAGCTACTCCCGCGGAGCGACCGGTGGGGAAATCGTCCCGTCTTCGGCGGTTACGGGTTCGTCGGCCGGCGCCAGCGGCCTGAGGGCGAACCGAACGAGCACGACGACCGCAACCGTCACGGCGAGTACGCTCGTCCACTGGCTTCCGGTGAGGCCGAAGAACCTGTTCTCCACCCGCAGGAAGTCGGTGAGGATCCGCCCGGATCCGTACCAGGCAACGTAAGTGAGGAACAGCACGCCGGGCCGGCGCATCGTGCGATTGAGCAAGACGAGAAACAGCACCAGGGCCATGGCGATGAACAGGTCGTACAGCGCGGTCTGGTGCACCCCCACTCCCTGTCCGAGAACCGTTCCGTCCGCCCCCACGAGGGTGGCCCCTTTGGCGGTGATGGTCTGGGTCTTTCCCCCTGAAAGCAGGGTGCTGCACACCCCGCGCACGCAGTCATACCCGGCCAGGTTCCCGCCACGGTAGCGGAACGTCAGGGCCCACGAGGTCGGCTTGCCCAGGTGGTCGCCGATGATCAGGTCCCCGATCCGCCCGATGACCACACCGAGCGGGATCGGGATAGCCGCCGCGTCCAGTCCCCTCAGAAGCGAGATTCCCCTCCGGCGCACGAGCGGCACGCAGGCCACGATGGCCCCGACCACTCCTCCCAGCTGGCTCAATCCGCCTCGGTAGACAGCCAGGACGTCGCCAAGGCTATGGAACTCTGAGAGGTGAGTGATGACGTAGGCCAGGCGCGATCCGATGATCGTTCCGATCAGGGCCCAGAACACCACGGAGTTCGAGGTCTCCTCCGAGATACCGCGTCGTGGAGCTTCGCGGTTCACGAAGATGTACGCGCCGGCGAGGAAGCCGACCGCGATCCCCAGGCCGTGCGGAGACAGTGCGAACCGCGAGCCGAAATGGAAGCGATCGATGACCTTCCACGCAATGGAGGCCATGAGCGTGAGGCTCGACATCAGCCGGTAACTGTACCGGGCACGGCTACCGAAGGGAGACGCTTCAGGATCCGGGGCGAGGCCAGCGCGGTCCACAGGTCCGCCACCCCTCTGCCCAACAGGAGCCCCCCAGCCACGTCGGCCGGATAGTGCACGCCGAGATAGACCCGCGAGAGCCCCACCACGCCGGCCAGCCCGGCCACGGCAGCCTTGACCCCATTCGGGGCATCGAGATCCCTGGCGGCCACCGTGACGAAGGCGAGCAGGACGGCGGGGTGGCTGCTCGGCCAGGTCGTGCCGGCGGGCTGGGCGATCAGGAGCCGCACCTCGTCCAGGGACCGATAAGGGCGAGGGCGTCGCCACAGCTTCTTGAGCACCTGCCCCAGGAGCCACATGGCGGCGGCGGCCCCGAGAGCATCGAGCGCCTCCTTCTTCCGCCGGGCGCCGGCCAATGCGACGGTTGCGCCGACGGAAGCCCACAGGGATCCGAGCTCGGTCACCCCCTTGAAGAAAGCGTCGGTCGGGCGGCCCCCGCCCCGGTTCATCGCTCGGTACAGGCTCCGGTCCAGAGCCTGGCCACGCCCGCCGGCGGACACAGCCGAGACGGCGAGCGCGCCGATGCCGGCCACGGCGGGAAACCACCGGCGCCTCGCACGTGACGAGCTGCTTCCACGCACGAGCGTCAGCCTATAGGCTTGCCCGGCCTGTACCGCTCGCTCAAGGAGGGTCGATGCGCCGCGAACCCGACGTTCCACCCGAAAGGCGGGAGGGGATCCCTGGACCCGGCCAGACCGACGCGGAACGCACGGCCGATGAGGAGCATCTCCACGAGCTCCAGCGGGCCCGCCAGGCCCGCGTGGCCAAGGTGCTGGTGGCCCTGGCGATCGTGGTCATCCTGGTCATCTTCATCATCTCGAACTCCCAGCCGGTCGAGGTGGACTTCGTCTTCGTGACCCGCCACCCCCGCCTGATCTGGGTCATGTTCGGCTGCGCAGTGCTGGGAGGCCTGGTCGGTTACCTGATCGGGCGGCCCGGCAAGCAGGTCAGGCTGCACCGCAAGCAGGAAGATCAGCGAAAGAAGTAGGCGAGAGCGACCCACGGCCGATGAGCGCCGTCATCCGGGAAGCTCGCCCCGAGGACTTCGAGGCGGTGACCGGGCTGCTCGAAGAGCTCGGCCGTCCCAAGTCGCTGGGCACGGGCGAGGAACCCGCGGTCCGGGAGCGCTTCGACGAGTGGCTGCGCGCCTTCTCGCTGGCCCTGGAATCCGCCCACTGGCGGACCCGGGCCCACGACTTCTACCTGCGCCAGGGCATGACGGACGCGGCCCGGCACTTCATCAAGGTCTTCGCGGACATCGTGTGGCCCCGCCGGCCGCCAACGAAGACCGGATCAACGACCCGAGTTCTCCGCCTGGCGCTTCTGCGCCTGGATCCCCTTCCTGAGCAGGGCGGTCGCCCCGAGCATCTGGATGGCTCGCGCGGCCAGCTCACCGATGGGGCCACCCTTGAATCGATAGGCCACCCGGTGACGAAGCCGGGTCCTCCCGCCGTCAAGGGGTTCCAGCCAGGTCTCCACGATCCCCTCGACCAAGCCGCGGAGCTCGATCTTCGAGTACCGCTCGGGCTCGATCTCCAAGACCCGTGCCGAGGCGTGAGCCCTGGCTCCCATGAACTTGACCCCCGTCGTGTACTCGGTTCCTCGTTCGAGGCCCGTCTTGGGCACTCCCTCCACCTCGTAGATGTGGCGGTCCCACACCGGAAGGTTCTCGGGGTTGGCCACCACGTCCCACACGGCCTCGGGTCGGGCGTCGATCACCTCGGATACCTCCACCACGCTCATTGTTCTCCTCCTCGACGCTCCGCCTTCGGCGGACCGTCGACGAGCCAGGGGGTCCGCAGCTGCCTCGCTCTTCCCGCCCTTCCCGACGAGCCCGATCCTTCGGATCGTCCTCGTCGCCAGGGGGCGTGCAGCAGCCTGATCCGCTCGCTACGCTCGCGGGGCTGCTGCCCCCCTGGACCCCCCGCGCTCGTTGCTGCTACCCCCCTGCACCCCCCGTGGACCATCCCTGCCACCATACGACTCGGCGCGGACGAAGCCGAACCAGGGCCAGGCCGGGCCCCGATGGTGCGGTCTCCGCCTCGCCCTGCAGGAGCATGCCGGCCATCTCCGCCGCCCGCCACGAGGCGAGGCGATCCACCGTGAGGGCCGCCCCCCGTGCGGCCCTGGCACGCCCCCCGAACGCGGCACCGGAAAGCTCCAGGAACGCCCGAGG
>DASXTW010000222.1:0-8456 GCA_036505215.1 Actinomycetota bacterium
TTGGCGAGCAACGTGAGGGCGGTCTCGTAGCGCGCATTGGCGGAGCGGCTCCACTCGAGGCTGTCTTCGAAGCAGCGACCGGCGGATGCAGGATCGCTCTCGATCAGCGCGTATCCCCGGAGCCGGTGCAGCATGGCCCGGAGCACGGGGAGGCCCCCCAGCCCCTCCACACCCTCCACCGTTCGCGAGGCCAGCTGCAGTGCCCGGTCGGCCTGGCCCGCGAAGAGGAGGTTCTCCGCCATGCGGGCTCGGGTCTCCAGCACCTCCCACTCGGCCTGCTTGGCCCGGAACACAGATAGGGCCTCCTCGTACAGCCGCTCCGCCTCTTCGTGGCGCCCAGTCCTGGCAGCGACCCGGCCGAGGTTGCTGGTGGCGAACCCGATCCCCAGGCGGAATCCGGCTGCTCTCCAGATCCGCAGGACCTCTCGGAACAGGGCTTCCGCTTCCTCCAGATGGCCCTGTTCGGACAGGATCTCGGCGATGTTGTGGGTCCCGTGGGCGGCGTTCACCTCGTCTCCTGTCTTCCTGCGAGCCTCGGTGCTTCGCTGGTAGAGATCGAGCGCCTCGCTCCACCGCCCCTCGTAGTACGCATCCGCACCGAGCTCGTTCAAGACCTCGGACTCTCCGACCAGGTTTCCGAGCTCCTGGTAGATGGGGAGGGCCAGGTCTCGATACTGCGCGCTCTCGGGCCTCCCCAGGTTCGTGTAGAGGCGGTCCAGCATCCGATAGGCGTGGGCCAACGCCTCTCGCTCCCCGGCGGCAGTGGCGTCCTCGATGGCTCGCTGGCACCACTCGATCGCCTCCAGGAACCGACCCTGCTGTCGCCGCGACGACGCGTACCAGACGCGGATCCGCGCTCGAATGGACAGCGTGGCCCGATCGAGCCGCCCGCCTTCCAGGATCTGGAGCCCCCGCCTGTACCATGCCACGGCGTCCGAGTAGCGGCCGGCGCGCTCGCGGATCAGCCCCTCCTTGAGCATGAGGCCGGCTCTGGCCACCGCGTCGTCCTCCACCAGTTGGCGCGCATCTCGATACGCCGAAGCGGCCTGCTTGTACAGGCCGGCCCGCTCCGAGACGTCTCCCAGCGACTCCATCACCCGGGCGAGCTCGGATGGGGAGACCTTCCCCAGCCGGCGGGCAGACTCCAGAGCGCGGGAGAAGAAATCCGCCGCCTCCACGTTGGCGAACTTCGTCTGGGCCCGGGCGCCGGCCATGGTCGAGTATCGCCAGGCCTTCTCGTATCGACCGGCCTGGAAGAAGTGCAGCGACAGTAGCTCTGCTTGCTGCTGTGCGCTCGTACCGGCCCCCAGTTCGATGGTCTCGGCCACCCTCGCGTGAACCTCTCGGCGGCGCCGGTACGGCAATCCCTCGTAAGCGACATCGCGGATCAGGGCGTGCCGAAACCGGAAGTAGCCGGAGGAATCAGAGCTCAAGAAGTCCGCCAGCCGTTCCCACATCCCGGGGGCGATGGCGGGGTGGTCCGTGGCCAGAGCCGCGTCCAGGAGGTACCGGTCGAAGGCCGCGCCCAGGACCGAGGCGTATCGAAGGAGCGTTCGATCCGAGCTCGGCAGTCTGTCGATCTGCGCGGTGAGGAGTGCCTCAATGGAGTCCGGCAGGGCCTCGACGCTCCGGGTGGCTTGGGTCGCTGCGATCAGCTCTTCCAGGAACAGGGGATTGCCCCCGGAGCGCTCCGCCAGAGCGGCGATCGCATGCGGGGGCAGGGGTGCCTCGTCGCTCGCCAGCGTGGCCAGGGCCGCGGCGTCAGGTCCGGAGAGCGGCGCCGGCCGGAGGGTCACGGCCCGCAGGCCTTCGGCCGGATTGAACCCGGTGGGCTGCTCCCGGCGGGTGACGCAGACCACCCACGGTCTGGTCTCGAGCGAGGTAGCCAGGACGCGGAGGAGGTCGCTCGACGGCTTGTCCATCCAGTGCACGTCCTCGAAGATCATGAGGGTGGGCCCAGGAAGCAGGGTGGTAAGGAGCTCGCCTGTGACCTCCTGCGTACGCGTCTTCTTGAACTCGGGCTCCAGCTGGTCAGATTCCGGCGTGGGATCCACCTCGGCGTCGAGCGGCGTCGCCAGGAGCGGGAGCCAGGGCAGGAGCTGGGGAGCGGACTCACGGACCCGCTCCTCCAGGAGCCGACCGGAGGTGGAGGCATCGACGTCCGAAGGGATGCCGACGACCTCCCGGAGAACGACCCGGAGGGGGTAATAGGGGGTGGAGGACTCGTAGGGGTCGCACGCCACCGAGAGGGCCCTGAAGCCCGTGGCCCCGTCCGTCAGCTCGCGAAGCAGCCGCGACTTGCCGATGCCCGGCTCGCCCATGACGTCGAAGAGCCGCCCGCTTCCCTCCCTGGCAGCTCCGAGTCCGCCGAAGAGGACCGCGAGCTCGGCATCACGACCGACGAAGGGAAGCTCCACACGCCTGCCCGCGGCCTTGACCCCCTGCACCGCCCCGACCTCGTAGGCCTGAACGGGGTGCTTCTTCCCCTTGACGAAGAAGGGGTCGAGCGCCTTCACCTCGAACTCGGTCCGGGATCGTTCCAACACCGACGCGGTGGCGAGGACCTGCCCGGCCGCAGCCTTGCCCATCACCCGCGCCGCCAGGTTCACGGCGTCACCTTTGATGGAGTAGGTGCGGCGATAGGGCGGCCCGAAGTTGCCGCCGAACACGTAGCCATCGTTGATCCCGGCACGCACGGTCAAGGCGTAACGGCGGTCCATGATCACGCGAACCGCCCGGAGCATGCGTTCCTCGTCGTGGCCCGAGGACTTCGGGGCGCCCGCGACGAGGAGGATCTTGCCTCCATCCTTGCTGATATCAGTCTCGTGGAAGGAGACGTCGTGTTCGTGGCAGGCCTCTTGCACGCTGCGCATGAAATCGTCGAGCGCCTCCCACAGGGCCAGATGGCCAGATCGTTCGAGCACCGCGTCGGCCCCTCCGAACTCGATGAACGTGATAGCGACATGCCGGTGCTCGGCTTCGCCGCCTCCCTGGAGCAGATAGTCCCGGATGTGGGTGGGGATGCAGGCAGCCAGGTCCAGGTGGGCCGTATCCTCGACCGGCCGGGATCGTTCCTGGAGGAATCCCGTGGGAGCGCTGCGCAGGAGCCGAGCATCACCCTTGTTCCCTCCCAGGAACCGGTCCCCCAACAACGCCGCCGCTTCAGGGGTGAGGACGATGTCCCCCGCCGTCGCGATGGATTCCGCGAGCACGGTGCGAGTCGCCGACGGGCCGGTGATGACCAGTTCTCGATGCAGACCACCTACCAGGAAGAATTGGAAGCGCCCGCTGTGGATTCCAACGGACATCCTCAAGGAGACGAGGCCGGCCGACGTTCGGAGTCGGCGACCGATCTCACGCAGTTTTCCCCGCATCCGAAAGGCAGCCCGGGCCGCCCGTTGAGCGTGATGCGGCTCCGTGAACAGGAGCAGCACTGCATCGCCGCCCCACTTCACCACCCCACCCCCGTCGTCGTACGCGATCGACAACAGCTGAGTGAAGGAGGCATCGAGAACGTCGTTGACCTCCTCTGCCCCGACCTTGCCCTTTCGGGCCAGGCGCTCGCACATCTTGGTGAAGCCAGAGATGTCGACGAAGGCGAGCGTGCCCTCGACCTCTTTGAAGGGCACGGTGGGGTCCTCCCGCAGCCACTCGATCAGCAGCCGTGGGACGTAGGGTCTCAGCGGCTCCGATGCGTCGATGTCCCGGCTCTCCATTCCTGCCCTTCCTCGGCCATCTGTCGTTGTCCCCGCGGCCAGCTGGACTTCGCCGTCGCATGCAGCATGCCGAAGACGGGGCGGTTCGTCGAGACCCTAGTCGGACCGTTCGCTCCTGGGAAGCCGCCGCCCGTTCGGGGAGCCCCTGCCGGTAGGGTAAACCCCCCAATGAACTAGTGCTCCGGGACTTCCCTCGGCCCCCCAATTGGTGTTTCATCTGAGAACCACGCGGATGCGTGGGCTTGAGATACGGGGGGGATGCTCACTGCCTGTGCGCCCTCGCACAGGACCTCGATGTGCCCGGGCGGTCCTTGTCAGTTTCCTTGTAGCACGGTCCCGATCCAGCTACCCGCCTGGCTCGGGTCCGGTCGCTCGTTCGGACCCCGTTCCGCGCTCGGCACTCACCCAGGAGGATCCACGATGATGCGTATGCCACCCAGGACCCACCCGATCCGGCGTTTGTTCGGCTTGCTCTCCTGCCTCGTCGTGATTGCCGGGCTGGCGAATGTGACTGTCCTGACAGGCGCGGCCCAGGCGGCGATCGATCCAGGCTCGACCGCGCAGCAGATCGCGGACGCGATCAACTCTACGGGGGGCGCAGTCACCGGCAGCTTCCAGACCAAGCCGCCCAGTGGCACCCCCAACGCGGTATCGGACAGCTCGCTCACCTCGTTTCCAACCGACGGCAGCAATTACGGCATCCTGACGACCGGCGACGCGAATCTGGCCGATGACTCCAACGACAGCGGGTCGAGCGGGGCCAGCGACGACGGTCCCAACGTCCGAGGGAACACCGACTTCGACGTCTCCATCCTCAAGGTCGATCTCGACGTGCCTTCCGGCTTCACCTGCCTCCGGGTCGACTTCCGATTCTTGTCGGAGGAGTTCCCCGAGTTCGTCGGCTCCCAGTTCAACGACGCGTTCATCGCCGAGCTCGACACCTCGGACTGGACGACGAACGGCTCGGCCATCACCGCGAACCACAACTTCGCGTTCGATCCTGATGGCAATCCGATCACCATCAACAGCACCGGCTTCACCCACATGACGGCCTCCGAAGCGAGCGGCACCACGTACGACGGCGCCACGCCGATCCTGGTCGCGCAGACGCCCATCACGTCGGGCTCCCACTCCGTCTATCTGTCGATCTTCGACCAGGGCGACCACTACTACGACTCCGCCATCTTCCTGGACAACCTGTCTCTGGGCACGCAGGTAGGGCCGGAGTGTCAGCCGGGGGCCCAGCCGTTGTCGAACCTGTCGCTGTCGGTTTCGCCCGGCACCGCACCGGCGGGCTTCAGCGCGATGCCCAAGAGCACCATCAACTACGCCACCCTGACCGTGCCCGGGAGCGCCGGCGCCTCGTCGCTCACCACCTCGCCCATCACCCACGGACCCATCACCCACGGACCCATCACCCACGGACCCATCACGCACGGACCCATCACGCACGGACCCATCACACACGGACCCATCACGCACGGCGCGATCGTGAACGCCGACCCCGTGTATCGGACGGCCTCTCTCGACCAACTGCCCCTGTACGCCTCGGTCCCACCCATCCTCATCGCCACGGTGCCCATCGCCTCACCGCCCCCTGCCGGGAACGGCCCGGGCCCCTGGTCCGACGCACTGGCCCCGGATACGAATCTCGCGTCCCTGCCCTTCCAGACCATCACGCTCCAGCAGGTGGCGAACAGCAGCGGGGTCGCCGCGAACATCAGCGTGGGGGACCTCGACCTCAGCTCGACGATCCTGGCCAATCTCAGCCCCGCTGCGCTCCTGTTCAGCAACGCGACCTTCTCCCAGCTGGGGCTCACGCCGCCGCCCGGCTTCTCGTCGAGCGACCACCCGGCGGATGTCGAGCTCGAGGGCAAGTCCCTGGCTTCGGTCAACTTCAACAGCCTCACGCTGGCTGACAAGGCCATGGCCCTCTCCAGTTCACTCATCAGCGGGACATCGCTCTCCGGCATCGAGTGGGAGACCACGACCAACGGCTGGAACCAGTCCGTGTCGAATCTCTCGGCTGCGGCGCAGGCCGCCGTGCTCGATTGCCCCCCAGGGGGTTGCGGCACGGAAACGCTGGGGGATGCGAGGAACGCCGGCCACCTCAAGCCGCTGGCAGACCTGGGGGACCTCCTCCAGAACGACCCCAGCACGTTCTCCGGCAAGACTTTCGGGCAGCTTCTGCCCGGGCTGTTCAATGTGGGGAGCTTCCCGTTCGAGGATGCCTCTCTCTCGCAGGTGCTGGACGCCGCCGCGATCGACCCGGCGAGCCTCGTGACGTACACGGCCGGAGCGGACGTGCCCTGCCCCGTGCCCGGCGACTCAGCGATCTTCTCGGCCACGCTTCCCGGCCACGGTTTCCGGTACGCGCCCGGCACGTCGAGCGTGAAGTTCGGGGCTGAGTCTCCGGCGCCGCTGCCCGACCCGAGCATGTCCGGCAACGACCTGACGTGGAGGAGCTTGACCAATGCCGAGACCTGCGGAGAGCAGGGTTCCGGCACGAAGCACGTCGAGATCGGCTACAAGGTGGAGCCGGGACCAGAGGTCGGGACGTTTGCCTCCTCACTCCATGTGACCGCGGGGACCACGCTGTCAATCTTGGACCAGGCCCCCGAGACGACCACAGGGAACTTCGAATCCAACAACACACCCGGGAGCGCCCAGACCATCACGAGGGACACCCTCTACACGGACACGCTGCAGCCCGGCACCGACATCGACTATTTCAATATTCCTGTCGATCCGTCGGACGTGGGCAGGACCATCCAGGTCTCCCTGAGCCACATGCCAACGGCGATGGACTACGACCTCGTGCTGTACGGATTCGCTGAATCGTCCACCCTGCGGGGCGCCCCCATCACCCACGGGCCGATCACCCACGGGCCGATCACCCACGGGCCCCTCGCGGACGACGCCCAGTGCGGACCGCCGGGGACCGTGCTCGAGCCGCAGACCCTCCAGGACGTGCCGCAGGTGAACAGCACCGACTACGCGATTCGGAGCTACTCGACGAACCGCTCGACCGCGAACGAGTTCTCCTGCACGGTCATCCAGCCGGCGGACGTCGGCCACGGCATCACGGTGCAGCTCAGCACGTTCAACGCCGGGACCAGCCCCGTGCCCGCCGTCCTCAGCGTGGAGGAGAGCGACCCGACCACACCGCTCCAGTGCGTGAGCGTGCCGACCGCGCCCGGCGATCCCGGCCCGGATCTTCCCGCCCCCGGCTCTCTCTTGCCGGGCACCCAGACACTGTTCCTGGTGAACGCCGAGGGCATCGGCAGGTTCTACAACCCGGCGGATCCGTCGGCCGAGGCGAATGTCATATCGGCCATCACCGACTCGTCGTTCCTGAGCATGCCGAACGTCCAGGGCGCGGTCCTGTCGGTAGATCGTGACGAGGGCGTGGCGGCTGCCCTGAGTGCCTGGTACGACGACTACTGCTCGCCGGAGGCGGCCAACAACGTCGTCCGGGCCATCAACAGCCTGGTGGATACCTACCGCATGGATCCCGACACCGGGGCCAACCGGCTGCCCAACCTCAGGAACATCGTCCTGGCTGGCTCGGACGCGGTCCTGCCGTTCGCCCGGATCCAGGAGCTGGTGAACCTGGGAAGCGAGTCCACCGAAGCTCCCAACGTTCAGTTCAACGATATGGACAACCCGACCTCCCGGGCCCTCTCGCTCGGCTATATGCTCTCCGACGACCCGTACTACTCCTTCCAGGCCATCCCCTGGCTGACCACGGAGCTGTACCCGCCCACCGTCGCCGGCGGGCGGCTGGTCGAAACGTCCGCCGACATCGTCAATGCCATCGACCAGTACAAGGCGTTCAACGGCAAGCTCGATCCCAAGACGGAGTTCACCACCGGCTATGACTTCTTCCTCGACAGCGCCCAGGCGAAGGACGACGTCCTTCACAAGAACTACCCATATCCGAAGTCAGGATCACCACCCACGGAAAGGGCCAGCCTCCTCAACAACTCCTGGGACAAGAGTGAGCTGTCGGCTGGCCTGGATGCCCAGCCGGGGTTTGCGGTGATCGACGCCCACGCCGACCACTACCGGCTGGCGCCGGCGAAGGCCTTCACCGGCGGGAGCGTCTCGCCGTCCGACCTGTACCAGACGAACGACCTCGCCGCCTCGAACCTGGCCGATGGGACGCTCGCGTTCTCGATCGGATGCCACGCCGGCCTATCGGTGGCGGATGTGTGGGTCAGCGGAGCCGATCCCACCACCCTGGACTGGGCCCAGGCCTTCGCCCAGAAGAAGAGCGTCTTCAACGGCAACACGGGATATGGCTACGGCGACAGCGACGTCATCGCCTACACGGAGAAACTGACGCTGAACCTGACCGAGAACCTGGGAATGCGCCTGTCACCCCCGAAGGACGGGGGGACGATGTCCATCGGACAGGCGATTGCCCTGGCCAAGCAGCAGTACTACGCGGGCCTGGGATCCTGGGGGGTCTTCGACAGCAAGGCGGTGGAGCAGTTCACGCCGTATGGCCTTCCCATGTACGTGATCGGGCCCGACGGGGAAGTTGCCGAGCCGAGCGTGCCAACCCCGGATCACGCGCTGGACCCGGAGCCGGACCCCGACACGGGCCTGCGGACGTCGACGTTCCAGCTGTCGACCCTCCATGCCGAGGACCCCACACCTGGGCAGGGCGGAACCCAGTACTACAAGGGCCCGACCGGTCTCACCCAAGCCGAGCACTACCGGCCGATCGAGCCC
>DASXTW010000223.1:0-29791 GCA_036505215.1 Actinomycetota bacterium
GTGAATCAGCGGCTTCATCTTTCCCAGGACCTCCATCATCGCCCGCAGAACCTCGTTCATGGTCATGACCTCTGGTCCTCCGATCTCGAAGGTTCCGGTGGGCCCACCCGGGCTCGCTGCCTGCGCCAGGGCCTCCGCCACATCCTCGACGAACACGGGCTGGAGCCGTTGGGAGCCGTCACCGATCACCGGCACGAACGGCAGCCATCGATGGAACGCAACGAACTTGTTCAAGGAGGGATCCTCTGGGCCATATACCCACGAGGGACGGATGATCGCATGGGGCACTCCGGTCGCCCGGATGCCCTCTTCCCCGAACCACTTCGCCCGATACCAGACCCTGGGGGCGTCAGGGGCGACCCCCGTCCCCGACACGTAGACATACCTTCCGACCCCGACATTCGCCGCCGTGGTGGCCAGTCGCTCCGTTCCGTGGTGATCGAACTCCTCGAACGTATAGCGCTTCCGGGGTTTTTCCGAGGGATACGACGGGAAGGTGAGCGCCTGGATCACGGCTTCGGCGCCCTCGACCGCAGCGGGCAGCGAGGCGGGATCCATCACGTCGCCGGGCACAACACGCGCGCCCATCCCCTCGATCCTGGCCCGCTTCCCCTCGGGATGCGCCGTCATCACGGCGACCTCCCGACCCTGCGCGACGAGCCTCCGCACCACCGCGGCGCCGATGAAGCCGCTTCCGCCGGCCACGAGGATCATCGTCGTTTTCTCGTTGCGGCGACGATCATCGCCGCCTCCGCGGGGAGGTAGTAAATCCCCACGGAGAGGGCACTCAGCAAGACGAATGCGCCCAGCAATGCGGCGATCACGATCAGCCAGCGCCGCGCCTGGCGAGAGGCAGCAAACAGGCCGGCGCCGGTCAGGAAGACCGGGATGCTCAACGGCACGGCCACACTCCAACCTTGAATCCGAGGCAGGCTGGGATGGGCAACCGCCGGCTGCTGGAACGACCCCGAGGGAGAAATCGCCTCGACCTGGGTGCCCAGCGGCGCGAAGAGGAGCACGAGCGAGGCCCCGAGTGCGAGCAGGAGCGCGACCCCGGCCCACGGTTGCGGTCTTTTCCACCCCGCTGACCGTTCCATGCCGCCTCCCACCTGTGTATCATACATACGTATGAATGACAAGGTCAAGACCCGGACCGGAGAGCTAACCCCCCAACTTGGAGACACGAGGGCGAAGCTGATCGAAGGGGCCCTGCGATCGCTGAAGACCAACGGGTTGGGCGGCACGACGTCGCGGGCAATCGCGGCCGCGAGCGGCGTGAATCTGGGTGGGATCACCTACCACTTCGGGTCCAAGGACGAGCTGGTCGCCCAGGCCCTTCTCGTCGCCATCCGCAGCTGGATCGACCCGGCCCTCGCTGCCTTGCGGCGAGAAGCCCCGCCGGCGGTCCGGATGATGGAGGCCGTCACGGCACTGCAAGGTTCGTTCGGCACGGCCAGGGACTTACTTCCCGTCTATCTGGAGGCCCTGGTGCAAGCCAATCGAAGCGACTCGCTCCGACGCGGGATCAGTGAGCTGCTCGGCGAGCTCCGCGGGTTCCTTGCCGGGCAGATTGCGGAGTTGAGAGATGCGGGCTTCTTGCCCCCGTGGGTGGATGCGCCGGCGATGGCCTCACTCCTGCTGGCCACCGGGGACGGACTCGCTCTGCACGCGGCGATGGATCGGGAATCCGTGGACCAGGACGCGGTGGCCGGCCAGGCGGTACAGGTGCTCCTCGCGGTGAGCACCCCGTCCGCCGAGGGTCGGTAGTAGTCCTCTTCACGCAACCAGCCGGCGGGCGAAGGCCTCAGGGTCGAATGCCGTCAGGTCCTGGGGTCGCTCTCCCGTGCCGACCAGCTTCACCGGCACACCGAGCTCTTCGCGAACGGCCAGGACGATGCCACCCTTGGCCGTCCCGTCCATTTTCGCCAGCACCACACCGGTGACACCCACCGCGTCCGTGAACGCGCGAGCCTGGGCGATCCCGTTTTGGCCTGTGGTGGCATCGAGGACCAGCAGGACGTCGTCCACCCGTCCCGCGGCTTTCTCCAGGACCCGTTTGACCTTCCGAAGCTCTTCCATCAGCGGCTGGCGTGTGTGAAGGCGACCCGCCGTGTCCACGATGAGGACGTGGCTCCCACGGGCTCTGGCGGCTTGGACGGCGTCGTACGCCACTGCCCCGGGGTCGGCGCCACGCGCCTGAGCCACCAGATGAGAGCCCGACCGCGAGGCCCATGTCTCGAGCTGTTCCCCGGCTGCGGCGCGGAAGGTGTCGCTGGCGGCCAGGCTGACCGATCGCCCCTCCTGCGCGAGGGCGTAGGCGATCTTGCCGATCGTGGTGGTCTTGCCGGTGCCATTGACCCCCACCATCATCACGATCCCCGGGGCGCCGGCCGGGGCCTCCCAGGGTTCGTCACCCTCGAAGGTCCTGGCGACTTCCTGGATCAGCACCTCCGCGGGGTCCATGGACGGGTGATACGCATCTCGCACGCGTCCCACGATGTCGGCGGCGGCCTTGGGACCGACGTCCGCCCTGATCAGGGCCTCTTCGAGCTCCTTCCAGGTGTCCTGAGTGGTTTCCCCGCGGAACAGGGAACGGACCCGCTGGGCCAGCCCGGTGGGGGGAGGAACGTAGGCGGGGCGCGCGCGTTCCTTCGGCGGGGCTTCCTTGACGGCCTGACGACCGCCGGAACCCGGTCCGTACGTGACCGTCGTACGAGGCAGCCGGCGGTCCCGCCGGCTCAGCACCACAGCCCCGAAAACCATCCCCAGCACGATGAGGACGACGACGATGAACACGATCTCGATGGCTTCGACCCCTCTCGGAGCGTTCGGGCAGCGCGGCCCGGTCGTTACCTGGCGCCGACCTCGGCCAGTCGCTGAGAGATTACCGTGGAGGCGCCGTCGTGGCTCCGGGAGACTCCGTAGAGCACGTCTGCCATCTCCATCGTCCGCTTCTGGTGCGTGACGATCAGGATCTGGGAGTCCTCGGCGAAGCTCTTCACCAGCTCGAGGAACCGGTGCAGGTTGACGTCGTCCAGCGCCGCTTCGACCTCGTCCATCAGGTAGAAGGGGCTTGGTCGGGCCTTGAAGATGGCGAAGAGGAACGCCAGGGCGGCGAGGGAGCGCTCCCCTCCGGAGAGAAGCGACAGTCGCTTGACCTTGCCGCGGCCCGGCCTCGCTTCCACCTCGATCCCGGAGCCGAGGAGTTCCTCCGGGTCGGTGAGGGTGAGCCTCCCCTCCCCGCCGGGGAACATCAGCGCGAACAGCCCGGAGAACTCTCGGGCAACGTCGTCGAAGGCGGTCGCGAACATCTCGGCGACCCGCCGGTCGACCTCCCGGATCACCTCGTGCAGGTCCCGGCGGGCCACTCTCACGTCTTCCAGCTCCCGGACCAGGAAGTCGTGTCGCTGCTGGACAGACTCGAGCTCCCCCGTGGCCAGGAGATTCACCTTCCCCAGAAGGCCCAGTCGGCGGGCCACCGTATCGGCTCGCCGAGCCAGCTCCTCGATGGTCTCTTCCGCCGACAGCTCGGCAACGGCCTCGACCGGTTCGGCCCCGTGCCCCTCTCGGAGCAGGCGCTCGCCTTCGCCAATTCGACGCTCCAGGTCATGGCGGGCTCGATCCTCTTCCTCATGGTCCTGGCGGATGCGCTCGGACGTGGCTGCCGCCTCTCGCCAGCTTCGATTGGCCTGGGCGTGCCGTTCCTGGATCCCTCGGGTGGCCTCCGTCGCCGCCCGGTGGGCCGAAAGCGCCCCGCCGACGTTCCCGTCGGCATCGCGAAGGGCTTCCTCGGCCGCCACCCGTTCGGCTTCGGCTGCCGTGAGGGCTTCGCGGAGCTTGACTGGATCCTCGGAGGTGATCGTCTCGAGCTCATGCCGGGCCCGTTCCACACCCGCTTCGAGCCTGGCGCGCTCTCTCCGGAGCGCCTCGACCTCGACCCGGAGGTGGATCGGCGGTTCGGGCATCGGCGGAAGAGCCGGAGGTTCGGGAAGCGCGACCGGCCCCTCGGCCAGCCGCTCCTGTGCGGCGCCAACCGCTGCCTCCAGCGTGGACATGCGCTCGGTGAGAAGCTGCTCCTCGCGACTGAGCGAGGCCCGATCCGCCTCCGTCCGGGCAAGCTCGTCCGCGGCCGAGGTGATCTTCCGATCGGTCTCCTCGAGAGCTCGGCCCAGCTCTTCAGCGCGGGACCCAATCTCGGCCAAGCGGTGACGGCTTTCGCGCTGGCCCCGCCTGACTCCGGCGAGCTCACGCTCGAGACCCGCCGAGTCGCGCGTGATCTGTTCCAGCCGGGCGTCCTGCCCCACCGGCGTCCTGACGAACGTCACCCCAGCTACCGCCCCGTCGAGGGTCACGAACGTCGCGTACGGATGGACGCGGTGCTTGGCCACTGCCTCCGCCAGGTTGTTCACGACGTACACCTCACCGAGCAGCTGGCCGACCACGCGCCGGATCCTCGGATCCGGCCGTACCGCCCGAAAGAGGCTCCGCTCCCCGTAGACGGATGGAAGGCAGTGATCGGGGCCACCTTCGACCACGAGCGTCACGCCGCCGATCGACTCGACCCTGGCGTCCGCCTCCGCCCGCTCCCAGCTGGCGTAGGCGACGGCGTCGGCCAAGGGTCCCAGCGCCGCAAGAAGCGCGGCCTTCAGGTCTGGAGGAGCCTCGATGAGGTCCCGAAGCATCCCGATCGGGTGGTCCCCTCGCCTCTTGGCGAAGGCTGCCCCGGGCGACTCGGAAAGCTCGTGTCGGCGAGCATCGACCACCTCTTGGCGAGCAAGCAGCCCCTGCTCCTGTGAATCCAGCTCGCCCAGGACCGCGGAGAGATCCGCCCGCTCCTTCTCCAGCCTCCGCTGCTCGGAGACGAGGGGCGTCGCCATCCCGTCCAGACGCTCGATCTCCGCTTCCAGCTCTCCGGACCTGGCCTCGGCGACTGCCCTGCGCTCGGTCACATCGAGCAGCGTCGCCCGCAATAGCTCCAGCTCGGTGGCCTGATTCGCCAGGCTCCGCCGCAGCGCCTCTGCCTCGGCCCGCCGTATCGCTATCTGTTCTCCAACCCTCCTGCGGTCTTCCTCGGCATCCCTCCTCGCTTGCTCCGCCTGCCGGAAGGACCGCTCTTCCGCGTCGAGGTCGGCCTCCCGTTGCTGGAGGGTAGCGCGCACCTCTGACAAAGCCGCCTCGGTCCTCTGGAGCTCCTCTTCCAGGGCGAACAGACGCCCGGACCGGTTTGAGGCTGCAGCCAGGTGCTCTCGCGCGCCGGCCTCGTCCCGAAAGGCCTCGCGCAGGCGGCTTTCGGCGTCGGACTTTGCTTCAAGGCACCGAGCCTGAAGCTCCTCGGCCTGACGCAAGGCGAGTTCGGCAGCCGACCGCTCTGCCTCGAGCTCTGCGATCTCCGCGTCCAGCCGGGACAGGCGCTCCTGGATCCTGGTCTGACGGGCTTCGGCCTGCTCCCAGGAGGGACGCCTGCGATCTCGATCCAGGTGCAGGTCCCGGAGGCGAGCAGCGGCCAGCTTCCGAGCCAGTCCTGCGGCTTCGTTGATGAGCGATTCATGCCTCTGCGCCAGCTCCGCCTGCTGTTTGAGGGGCTTCAGCTGGCGCCGCAGCTCACCGACGAGGTCCTGCAGCCGATTCAGGTCGGTCTCCAGCCCGGCGAGCTTCCTCTCCGCACGCTCTCGCCGGCGGCGATGCTTCGCGATGCCGGCGGCCTCCTCGATGAACCGCCTGCGCTCCTCTGGCCTGGCGCTGAGGATGTCGTCGAGCTGTCCCTGGCCGACGATGGTGTGCATCGTCCGGCCGACACCCGTATCCGAGAGAAGCTCCTGGATGTCGAGGAGGCGGCACGGCCGGCCGCCCAGCCGGTACTCGCTCTCGCCGGAGCGATAGATGGTCCTGCTGATCTCGATCTCGGAGGCGGGCACGGGGATCAGGCCGGCCGAGTTGTCGATGACCATCCTGACCTCGGCCATCCCGAGAGGCGGCCGCGATGGACTCCCGGCGAAGATGACGTCGGTCATCTGCCCGCCACGGAGCGCTCGCGGCCCCTGCTCCCCCAAGACCCAGGCGACGGCGTCGGCCACGTTGGATTTGCCGGATCCATTGGGCCCGACGATGACACTGATGCCCGGAGTGAATTCGAGGACGGTCTTGTCCGCGAACGACTTGAACCCGCGCAGTGTCAGGGACCGAAGGAACATCGGGGTTCGATGCTAACCGGGGACAGGACCGAACCAATGGAAGCTCGCGGAGAAATTTCAGCGCTGTGATTTCCCTCTGGGGCTAGCGAGTGATACGGAACTCGGTCTCGCCCCGCGGCTCCTCATCGATGACCTCCACGTCCTCCACGTGCGCCCAGCGAGGCCCGGTGTAGCACCACTCGACCATTGAATCGACGTCGCCAGGACCGCCTTCGTACACCGCCTCCACGCGCCCATCGGCCAGGTTGCGCACGAAGCCTCCCAGCCCGAGGTCTCGCGCCCGCGAAGCGCACTCGGCCCGAAAGAACACACCCTGCACCTGTCCCGAGACCAAGACGCGTACCCGCTTTGCACCCATGACCGACCTACTGCGTGGTGGTTACCCGAAGGATCAGCTCTGGCACTGGGGGCAGAAGTAGCTGTTGCGGCCGGAGATCTTGACCACGTCGATCGGGGTACGGCACCGCCGGCAGGCCTGGCCCCTTCGCCCGTAGACCTTCAATTCCGCCTGGAACTCCCCTGGCTTGCCGAACAGGTCCACGTATGCCTCGTCGTCCAGCGTGGTTCCCCGGTACCTGATGGCGTCCTGCACCACCTCGCGGATGGCTCGGTAGAGACGCCGAACCTCCTGCGAGGAAAGCGAGTCCGACATCCGATCGTGGCGCAGGCCTGCCGCGAACAGAACTTCATCCGAATAGATGTTCCCCAGGCCGGACACGAACTTCTGGTCCATCAACAGCGCCTTCAGCTTGCTGGCGCGCCTGGCCAGCTCGGCGGAGAACTCCTGCCAGGTGAACGTGTCCTCCAGAGGATCGATGGCGATGTGGTCGAGCTCCTTGACCTTTCCGAGCTCATCCCCTCCGGTGACGAACATCTCCCCGAACGTCCGGGGATCGATGTACCGGAGGTCGCCGCCTTGCTGAAACTCGATCACCACGTGGGTGTGAGCCGGGAGCGACTGACGCTTGGTCCCCCGAAGGAACTGACCCGACATCCCGAAATGCACCACCAGGACGTCGCCGTCGTCCAGATAGAGCAACACGTACTTGCCCTTGCGGTCGACCTTGGTGATCTTCTTGCCGGTCAGGCGGTCGGCGAACTCCTTGCGGCGAGCATGGCGCCGGATGACCCGCATCGCATTGCGATGGGGCCGGACCTCCACGTCCTTGACGCGCCTGCCGACGACCTCCTTCTCCAGGTCCCGTCGAACCACCTCCACCTCGGGCAGCTCCACGGGACCTCAGTGCTCCTTGGCCAGTTCGGACGAGCCCTCGATCAGGCGCTCGTACGCCTCGCGGGCCGCCCTCTGTTCGGCTTCCTTCTTCGACCGCCCCGTCCCCCTGCCGAACATCTGGCCCGACAGGAACACGGTGGCGGTGAACTCCTTCTCGTGGTCCGGCCCGCGCTCTGCCACCCGGTATTCCGGCAGTCGCCCCAGATCCTGGGCAGCCAGCTCCTGAAGGATGGTCTTGTAGTCGCGATCCCCCTCGCCCCGGACATAGGCCGTGACCCGAGGCCAGAACAGACGCTCGATGACGGAGTGCGCTGCTTTCATCCCCCGGTCCAGATACAGCGCTCCGAGCACGGCCTCGAAAGCGTCGGCCAGGATGCTCGGCTTGCCCCGCCCTCCGGAGAGCTCCTCGCCTCGGCCGAGCCGGATCTCCTCGCCCAGGCCCAGCTCCCGGGCCACCTCGGCCAGCATGGTCATGTTGACCATGGCGGCTCGGAGCTTGGCCAGCTCTCCCTCGGAGCGATCCGGAAACGCCTTGTACACCACGTCTGTCACGGCCAGGCCCAGGACGGCATCACCCAAGAACTCCAACCGCTCGTTCGTCGGCTGAACGCCCTGCTCGAACGCGAAGGAACGATGGGTCAGGGCAGCCTCGCGCAGGGCCGGCGACTTGAACCGAACCCCCAACGCCTTCTCCAGCGGCGTCTCCCTGCGAGGCACCCCGACCGCTTGCCTACTCGACCTCGACGGCCTGCCGACCGGCGTAGTAGCCGCAGTTCGGGCAGACCCTGTGAGGGAGCTTGGGCTGATGGCACTGCGGGCACTCGGCGTAGGTGGGAGCGTTTCCTTTCCACTGCGCCCGCCGCGACGCCGTTTTCGATTTCGGGGTCTTTCTCTTGGGAGTCGGCACTCTGGTCTTCGCTCCTTCCGCGCCCTACACGGGCGCCTTTAGTTCCCTCTCCGTGTTCCCCCGTCGCGGGAAACTCGCTCCAAGCGCTCGAGCTCGATGCCGGTCAATGGTCCCCACCTGGGATCCACCTCCGGTTGGCAGACGCATTCCCCGAGGTTGCGGTCTCCTCCGCACCGTTCGCACAGGCCGAGGCAGTCGGGTCGGCACAGGGGAGCGAACGGCATCGACAGGAGCACCGCGTCACGGATCATCGGTTCGATGTCGATCGCACCCTCGTCGACGGGATATTCGTCGTCATCGATCCCTGCCCCCGGGGTGAAGAGCTCCTGGACGTCCAGACGAAACTCGGCCTGGAAGGCCTTGAGGCAGCGCGCGCACGACATGACCATGGCGCCCGAGACCGGCCCGCTCACCAGCAGGCCTTCCACGACGCTCTCGAGCAGCAGCGCCGCGTCGATGCGGCGGTCCTCTGGCACCGTGACCAGCTCCGTCCCCAGGCCGGGGATGGACTCGCTCACCCGGACGGTCCGAGACGCGCCCGGCTGGCCGATCAGGTCCCGGACGTCGAGCTCCACGCTCATCCCTGTTCCTCCTCGTCGAAGACCTCGTCCGAGCCGAACTCCTCCTGCGCCGGGGTCACGCCTCGCAGCTTGTCCCGGCCCCTGCGGACCTGGGCGATCGACCTCCCCAGATCCTGCTGGGTCTTCCCCAGGGCGATCTCGAACTGAGCCAGCTTGGCGTCCACGTAGTCCTCGGCCTCCAGCCGCATCTGTCGAGCCTGCTCCCGAGCCTCGGCCAGTACCCGTTCGGCCTCTTCTTCGGCTGCTCGCACCACTTCCTGCTGCGACACCAGGCGGGCCCGCTCCTCGTGAGCCTTCTGCACGATGGCCTCGCCATCCCGCCGGGCCTTGCCCAGGAGCTCCTCGCGGTCCTTGACCACCCACCTGGCCTGCTTGATCTCCTCGGGCAGCTCGGCCTGGGCCGACTCCAGGAGCTCCAGGACCTCCTCCTGATTCACCAGGACGCTGGCGGACAGGGGCATGGACTTGGCTCCCCGAACGAGCTCTTCGATCTGCTGGAGGCGTGCGCTGATGTCCACCGGTACAGGCTCACTCCCTCCCGGGCGACAGCTTCTCCTCCAGCCGGTCCCTCACGAAGGCCGGGACCAGGCCGGAGATGTCTCCGCCGAATCGGATGACTTCTTTGATCAAGGAGGACGACAGGTACGACCACTGCGGGCTGGTTGGGACGAAGAAGGTCTCAACGCCGGTCATACGGTGGTTCATCTGGGCCATCTGCAGTTCGAAGTCGAAGTCCGTGACGGCCCGGATCCCCTTGACGATGATTCGGATCTCTCGGGCGGACGCGTAATCGACCAGGAGCCCGGCAAACGAGTCCACCTCGACGTTCTCCACCTCGGCCACGGCCTCCTTGAGCATGGCCATGCGCTCGTCCGTGCTGAAGAGAGGCGCCTTCGCCGGGTTCTCCAGCACCGCGACCACCACCCGCTCGAAGCAGCGGCCGGCCCGCTGGATGATGTCGATGTGACCGTTGGTTACGGGATCGAACGTTCCGGGACACAGGGCACTGAGCCCCATCGTCTCCGCCCTCCCTGATTGCTCACGAGGTCTGGAAGAGGAATACGGCCGAATCCCCGTAGGAAAGCCGCCGCTCGAGGCGCCAGTTTACTGGAATAACAGGCATGTAACTCCCCGCGGAGCGGGTCAGCACGACGATGGCGCCGGCCGCAACAGCTCCCTGACCTGCGATTTCGGCCAGGACGGCGTCAAGGTAGGCGCCGGGGACCCGGTAGGGGGGGTCGAGGATGACGAGGTCGAACGAGCCGATCCCCTGCCTGAGGGCCCGCAGGGCGTCCTGGCGACGGACGGAGGCGTACTCGACCAGCTTGGTTCGCTGGAGGTTCTGCCTGATCACCCTCACGGCCTGCGGGGCGGAGTCCAGGAACAGGGCGCTGGCGGCGCCCCGCGACAGCGCCTCGAGCCCCATCGCGCCCGTCCCAGCGAACAGATCGAGCACGCGAGCCCCTTCCACCTGCCCTCCCAGGCTGGAGAACAGCCCCTCGCGGGCCCGGTCGGAGACCGGCCGGGTTCCCGCGGGCACGGGCGCGAGCCGTGTCCCCTTGGCGGATCCAGCGACCACCCTCACAGCATCAAGGAGATTCGCTCAGGAATGGAACAACCACTCGATGGCTTCGCCGCTGAAGGTCTGGCGGAGGAGCTCGAGGAGCTCGGGGTACCGATCGAGCTGGGGATCTGCCTCGATCACCGCGAACGCCCGTGCCCGGGCCCGCCTGACCAGCTCGGCATCCTCGGCCAGACGGGCCAGCTTCAGATCGGGCAGGCCGGACTGCTTGATGTCGAACAAGGTCCCTTCGCCGCGGAGCCTCAGGTCCTCGTCGGCAAGCTCGAACCCGTCCGTCGTCCGAACCATCGCGCCCAGACGCGCCCTGGCGTCGTCATTGTCCGGTCCGCTCTCGTCGAACAGCACGCAATGGGACCGGTGGGCCCCTCGGCCTATCCGTCCCCGGAGCTGATGGAGCTGGGCCAGGCCGAAGCGCTCGGCGTTCTCCACCAGCATCACGGTCGCGTTCGGCACGTCGACCCCGACCTCGATGACGGTCGTCGAGATGAGGACGTCGGCCCCGCCGCTTGAGAAGGACTCCATCACGCGCTCCTTTTCGGCGGGGCGCATCCGGCCGTGCAGGAGAGCGATGCGCAGGTCTGGGAACACCTCGGCTTGGAGGCGTTGGGCTTCCTTCTCGGCCGCTCGGACTTCCAAGCGGTTCCCCTCGTCGATGGCCGCGCACACGACGAACGCCTGGCGCCCCGCCTGAACCTCTGCTCGAACCAACTCGTATGCCTGCCGGCGCTGGGCAGGGGACCGAGCGACCGTGGTGGTGGCGGGCGACCTGCCTGCCGGCATCTCGTCGAGTACGGAGACATCCAGGTCACCGTAGTACGTCAGGGCCAGGGTCCTGGGGATGGGCGTCGCGGTCATGATCAGGACGTCCGGATGGGTTCCCTTCTCCTTGAGGATGACTCGTTGATGGACGCCGAACCGGTGCTGTTCGTCGATCACCGCCAGGGTGAGGTCGGCGAATTCCACGCCCTCCTGCACGAGGGCATGCGTCCCCACCACCAGGTCGACCTCGCCGCTGCCGATTCCCTCGAGGACGCGCTGACGTTCCTTCCCCGTAATGGCGGCCGTCAGGAAGGCGAACGTGACGTTGGGGCTCGGGGGCTCCAAGCCGTTCTGTTGGTCAAGGAGGCTCGCTTGGGCAGGTGCATCCCTGAGCGCAGGGTCTGGCTTGGACAGGACGTCGGTTCCTCCGATAGGAGTCAGCAGGGCCTGGATCGTTCGGTAGTGCTGGCCGGCGAGGACCTCGGTCGGCGCCATGATCGTGGCCTGGTGTCCGGACTGGACAGCGACCAGAGCCGCATACAGCGACACCACCGTCTTGCCCGAACCGACGTCGCCCTGCAGCAGGCGGTTCATCGGCTTCGCCTGGGCCATGTCCTCCCCGATCTCCTTCATGGCCCGGACCTGTGCTCCGGTGAGGTCGAAGGGAACCGCTGCAAGGAAACGACTGGTGAGCTCGCCGTCCACGGTGTGGACCACACCCTTGGCCGCACGCTCGACGCGATGCTTTCGGTAGGCCACGCCCAGTTCCAGCGCGAACAGCTCGTCGAACTTCAGGCGATCGACCGCGCGGTGCCTGGCGGTTTCGTCCTCTGGAAAGTGGATGTCGCGAAGCGCCCTGTCCTCGTCGGACAGCGCCTCGGCTGCGACGATCTCCGAGGGGACGGGCTCCGCAAGGGGGCCGAGGCGTTGGAGGGCTCGATATACGAGCTCGCGGATGGTGCGGGTGGTGATGCCTTCTGTCGCCCGATGAACGGGCGTGATCCGGCCCGTGTGGACGGTCTCCGCATCGTCGGCGCGAAGGATCTCCACTTCCTGGTTTTGAAGCTGGAGCCTTCTCTGGTAGGTGCCAGCCCGTCCTGACACCGCCAGCTCGACGCCCTGCCGGTACATTGACGCTGTCCACGGTTGATTGAAGAAGACCAGGTCGAGCGTGCCTGTGCCGTCGTAGACCTTGACGGTCACCATCGTCTGCCGCCGCCGGGTTCGGGTGAGCCGCTTCTCCACGCCTCGCACCCTGCCGATCACGGTGACGTCCTGCCCCTGGCGGAAAGGAAGCTCACCGATCGGCACGGTGGTCGAGCGGTCGATGTAGCGCCGTGGGTAGTGTCGGAGCAACTGGCCGACGGTTCGGATCCCCAGGCCTCCTGCGAGGACCTCGTGTGCTGGAGGACCCTTCTTCTGAAAACCGGTCCGGCGGTTGGCGAGGTGAAGATCGACGGCCGTGATGGGACTGTCGAGGGTGAGCCGGCTCACCCTCTTCACTCCACGCCGACCAGGAACGGACGACGAGGCTGCCCTCCGTCCAGGACCTGGAGCTCCAGGCCAGGAAGGGCTTCTTCCAGCGCCGCCCGAACGGCCTCCCGCTCTTCCTGCATGACGTCGGCTCCCACGATCAGGGTGACCACCTCAGCAGCCTCCTCGGCCAGACCCCGGCCGACGTGCCTCGCGGAGGCGGACAGCGACTCGCCCACCGAGGCCACCTGACCGCGGATCGTCCCGATCCAGTCTCCGCGCCGGACCGATCCGGCCGGGGTCTGTGCGTCTCGCTCCGCCCGCACGAGCTCGCCCCACCCGCAGGCGTGTGCGGCCTCCTCCATGGCCTGCGCGTTCTCGTCCATCTGTGCCAGTGGACTGAAGACCGTGGCTGCGGCCAGCCCGGCCGGGATCGAAGGGCTCGGAACGACGCGAACATCCTTCGCCACCTCGGCCGCGGCCTTCTGAGCGGCGGGCACTACGTTCTCATGGTTGGGGAGCACGATCACCTCCCCTGCGGGAGCCGCCTCGATCGCCTCGACCAGGTCGCCCACCGACGGATTGTTTCCCGGGCCGCCCCTGACGACCAGGGCACCAAGTGAGGCGAAGGTGGTGGCGAGTCCGTCCCCTTCCACCACCGCAACCAATGCGGTGACCTGCTCCGCCACTCGAACGGCCCGGGCCTGGCCGCCGATGCAATCCAGGACCTGACCTTCGAGATCGACGGTCTGGACATCAGTCGGCCGGCCCACCTCCGCCCCGACCTCGACTGCCTTTGCCGGCTCATTCGTATGCACGTGCACGTTGAACAGCCCATTTCCGCCCACGACCACCAGCGAGTCGCCGAGTCCAGCGAGTGCGCGGCGAAGGCCGGGCATCGCCTCGTCGGGAGCCTCCAGGAGGTAGTGGACCTCGTGGGCGAACTCGAGCGGCCCGACCTCGCGCGCTTCGCTGGACTGGCCCACCGGGCCGAGCGGCCCGACGGGCTCGGATGCGCCCTCCCCGGCCAGCGCGGCTCTGATGGCGTCCAGGAGCAGGACGATCCCCTTCCCTCCCGCATCGACGACGCCCGCCTGGCGCAGGTCGGGCAGCAGCTCTTTCGTCCTGGCCAAGGACGAGCGGGCTCGCTCCAGCGCGGCCTCCACCACGACCAGGCACCCGTCCTCTCCGTCAGCTTCCTCGGCCGCGCGGGCGGCGTCTCGCATCACCGTCAGGACCGTTCCTTCGACCGGCCTCGCCACCGCGCGGTGAGCCTCTTCCGCTGCTCGATGGAAGGCAGCGGCAAGATCCTTTGGTCCGAAAGCGCCGTTCGGGGGCGGCTCCTCGCAGATGCCCCGGAGGATCTGGGACAGGATGACCCCCGAGTTCCCCCGGGCACCCATCAGAGACCCCCGGGCGATCGCGGCCCCCAGCAGCTGCATGTCGTCCTCGGCATCCGGGCGCGGCAAGGCTGACAGGACCGCCTCCTGGGTCATGAGCAGGTTGGTTCCCGTGTCGCCGTCCGGAACGGGATAGACATTCAGGGAATCGAGCTCCGCGCGATGGTCCCGGAGTGATTCGGCGTAGATCTCCATGGCCCGGCGAACCGTGGCTGCGTCGAGCCTGTCCGCCATCAAAACCGCAGGTAGATGGGCATTTTCGCGGATTATAGCATCGGCCATTTCTACAGCCGGCGAGAAAGCACCCGCGGAATCCAGTCAGGTCGTCGACAATGATTGAGTGGTGGCGAGGGTGCGGTGGCCAAGGGGGCTCTTGCTGGGGGCGACGCTGACGGTGGCCCTCCTGGCGGCGTGCACGGACGCCCCCGCCTCACCTGGTGGGCCCTCGAGCGGGGCGGTCGAGCTCCCAGCGAGCCCCACTGCGCTTCCACTGTTCAGCCCAGCCCAGTTCAAACAGCTACTGGCCAGCCTCAGAGGGAAGCCGGTGGTGGTGAACATCTGGGCCTCGTGGTGTGGTCCGTGCACTGCGGAGGCGCCCGGCCTGGCCAGGGTCGCCAGGGAGTTCCACGGCAGGGTTCAGTTCCTCGGCGTCGACATCATCGACCACGTCCCGCCCGCCAGGGCGTTCATCCGGAAGTATGGATGGCCGTACCCCAGCGTCTTCGATCCCTCAGGAGCCATCCGTGACGATCTCGGGTTCATCGGGCAGCCGGTCACCGTGGTCTATGACCCGTCGGGCAAGCAGGCGTTCGTCTTCAGCGGGCCCATCCCCGAAGAGGTGCTCAGGAAGGCAGTGGAGGACACGCTGCGGACGTAAGCGATGGGCCCAGGATCAGGCGCCCCAGGGGTGGCCTGTCTGATACTCCTCGTCGCCCGACTCGCTCGGGATGCCCAGGAACTCCCGAAGCTGCTGGCTGGCCTCATCCACCGCGGAGTTGGACTCTTCGGCGTCGTCGTGGTCGGCGAAATCCTGTTCCCCTCCCGGCGCCGGCCCGGCGGGGCGTGCCCAGTCCGGCTCGTCGAGCTCGGCCATCCCGGACCAGTCCGAAGCTTCCGGTTGGCCTTCCTCCCCCCAGTTCTCCAGCGCAGGCGTTGCGTACCGTCCGGGCCTGCTCGGAGCGCCCAACTCCCCACCGTGGCCCATGGCTTCGGCCCGGGCTCGGGCCGCCTCCAGCCCGGAGGGGGTGAGGAGCAGGGGGACGGTGGAAGCGGCCGTGAACTTGCCGACGCCCGCGTCGACCGAGACCATCGACTCCACTACGGGAGCCAGGGCCTCCTGGATACGGTGGGGAACGGCTTCGATCCTTCTCCGGGCCTCATCCATCGCGTCTCTCACACCTCGGGCAACCGCCTCGGCCTCGTCCCGCCAGGCGGCGAACCGGACTACCTCGGCCTGGACTTCGCGCCACAGGCGGTCGGCCTCGAGGACTTGATCCCGGGTGGCCACCCAGGCACGCTCGAGGATCTGGCTGGTGCTCTCCTCCGCGGCGGCGATGACCTTCGAGATCTCGTCCGTCACGAATTGAGGAGTCAGGGGCTCCTCCTCCTTGGGCGCGGGTTCTGGCTCGGCCGGGGGCGCCGTGGGCGCGGGGGCGGCTTCCGCTGCGGCCAAGTGCTGGCTGAGCTCCGCCACCGTCTGCTGCTGCGCTCGGAGTTCCTGTTCCAGTTGAGCCGCCTTGGCCTCGGCGTCGCGGACTCGCCGCTCGGCCAGGCCCAACATCGCGTCACGGTCGGAAAGCATCTGATCGACCACGGTGGGGTCGTATCCGAATGGCTTCCTGGGCAGCTTGGATGCTTGCTCGGTCATCGGAGCCTCCTGCGGGCATCGACGGTCCCCGCGGGGCCGACTCAGCCAGGCGCATTGGTCGAGCCTTGTTTCCGCATTCATCGGCAGCCGGGACGCAATGCTGAAGCCTGTGACAGGGCGTCGGGACTAGGCCATTCGGCGGGGTCATCCAGCCTGCAAACCGGTGCTAGCTTGTGGGCATGCGCGCCCGCGCCCTGGTAGCGATCCTCGCCCTGGCCCTGTTTGGGTCCTATCTGGTCCTTGCGATTCGGGCTGCTCCTGCTGCCGGGGAACAGCTCCCCCGGTTTCGCTTCGTCGCGGCCCCCGGATCGAGCATCCTGGTGCACGGCACGTACCCGGTCGTTCCCTCACCCTGCCGCGCCCCCGTCCAACCCGTGTTGCACGCCAGATTCACCGGGGTCGTCGAGGTGGGAAAGGACGCTGGCGGAAGGCTCTTCGTCATCAACGTCCTTCCATTCGAGGACTACCTGAAGGGCATCGCCGAGGTCCCCCGGACGTGGCCGATGGAGGCCCTCAAGGCGCAGGTGGTGGCGGCGAGGTCCTACGCACTGGCCCATCAGGCCCGCCCGGGATCTGAGGGGGCCCGCCTCGGGTATCAGATCTGCGCCACCACGGCCTGCCAGGTCTATCTCGGGATGGGGATCGGAAACGGGCCGTATGGGACGCGGTGGCAGAAGGCCGTCGAACAGACGGCCGGGCAGGTCCTGCTGCACGCGGGACGACCCGCCGATACTCTGTACTTCTCCACGTCGAACGGCCACACCCTGGGGAACGAGAAGGTGTTCGGGTCCTCACCCCTCTCGTACCTCCGCCCGGTGGTGGAGCGCGACGACGGCGGCTCGCCCGTTTCCCACTGGCGGACGGCCATTGCCTACGCCGACGTCGGGAGGTTCCTCCGGGCGGCCGGCGACTGGTCCTCCAAGCGGGTGACCTCGGTGACCCGGAAAGGCGACCGCGTCGTCGTGCGCGGTGGAGGCGCGTCGAGGTCGCTCTCGGTGACGGAGTTTCGAAGCGACATCAACGCATGGGCGCACTGCCTGGCTCCGGCGATCTACCCGACGGTGGACTCCGATGGGCGGCTTCCCCAGACGATCCCCTCGAAGTGGTTCAGCACTGCCAACGTGCGGAAGGCCGTGGCCCTCAAGGGGCGCGGCTGGGGGCACGGAGTCGGGATGGTGCAGTGGGGAGCGGAAGGAAAGGCAACGCGCGGCCTGACGTACCGGGACATCCTGGCCTACTACTACGGCGGGCTCCTCCCCCAGCCGTACCCCGAGCCCGGGGAGATCAGGGTGGGAGTGGCGGTGGGCCTGAAATCGGTGGTGATCGAGGGAACCGGTGACGTCGTCGTGGAGGGAAAGGACGTGGGGCCGGGTCCGTGGCGGGTCACCGGCGGCAAGCGGCTTCGAATCCGGCATGCCTCACCGCCTCCGAGGTACATCTCGCCCGCACGCGTGATCACGTCACCCAAACGCATCCGGGCGGGACGAAAGGCATCCGTCACCGTTTCGGTGCCGCAACTGTCCGTGGCTCGCCTGGCCCTCCGGGAGGGCTCGTCCCAAACCCTTCTCGGCAAGCCGGTCACGGTGCAGGCCGGCCTGGCCACGCTCCGCGCCAGGATCCCGCCAGTCCCCTCCGGGACATACGGCCTGGACGTCGTCGTGACGAACGGGATCGACATCGTGGAGACGCATGCGCGCGACGTCCGGGTGGCCGGGCTCGCCGCCACGCCGTCTCCCACCCCGGTCGTGACGCCTTCGCCTTCGCCCTCGCCCAGCCCGAGCCGAACCCTGGTTGCCGCCCCTGCGTCCAAGTCGAGCGGGGAACCCTGGATCGTGCTGGTGGCAGGGGCCGTCGCCGCACTCGCGATCGGCTTACTCCTGGTTCTGCGTTCCAGGGGTCCAGGGGAGTAGCAGCATCGAGTGCGGGGGGAGGAGCGAGCGGCTGCTACCATGCCCTGGCTATGGCTGCAGTCTGTGACGTGTGCGGGAAGACGCCGTTCTTCGGGATGCAGGTGTCTCACTCGCACCGCCGGTCCAAGCGCCGGTGGGATCCGAACATCCAGAGGGTTCGGGTCCTGGTGAACGGCGCCCCGCGCCGGCTGAACGTCTGTACCAAGTGCCTCAAGGCCGGCAAGGTCGTTCGCGCCGGCTGAACGCCCACCTGGAGCGCCGCTCTCGATAGGCCCTCAGCTTTCGGCTGCTTCGTGAAGCACGGCGGCCGTCCGGCGAGCGGTCGCTTCCCAGGTGTACGCGGCCGCCCTGGATATCCCTTTCCTCTTCAGGTCACGCCGAAGGTCCTCGTCCTCGAGCACGCGCTCGACGGCGGATGCGATGGCGGCAGGGTCCCTGGGATCGACCAGCAGGGCCGCGTCGCCGGCGACCTCGGGGAGAGCCGACAGGTCGGACGTCACGACGGGCGTGCCACAGGCCATTGCCTCCAGCACGGGCAGTCCAAATCCCTCGTGCAGAGACGGATAGACCAGCGCCTCGGCCCCACCCAGCAGCGCCACCTTCTCCTCCTCCCCCACGTAGCCGGTCAGGACGACCCGCTCGCCGACCTCCCACGGCAACTCCCTCATCGCCTCCTGCAGGGCGTCTCGGCCCTCGGGGTTCCACTCGACACTGCCCCCGGCCACGACCAGCGTGGGCCGACCCTCCGCCGGCAACCGGGCGAACGCCCGGACCAGGTTCGGAAGGTTCTTCCTCGGCTCGATCCCACCGAGGGACAAGAGGTAAGGGCCGGCGATTCCAAATCGCCGCCGGATCCGCTCGACCTCCTCCGGTGAGGAGGGGTGGAACACCTGCCCGTCGACGCCGTGCGGGATGACGCTGACCTGTTCGGGTTCGACCGCGTACAGCTCGAGCAGATCCCGCTTCGTCGCCTCCGACACCGCGATGATCCGAGAGGCGTGCCGGAGGGTCCGATCGATCCGGGCCAGCCACCAGCGAGTGCTCTGCGGGGCGGTTTCGGGGTGGAGCCGGAACGCCAGGTCGTGAACGGTGACGACGAGGCGCCGGGTACGCGTGGGCGGCGGCACGAAGTTCGGCGCGAAGAACACATCGAACCGGGCGAACCATTCGACTCGCGGGAGGTCGAAGCGTTCGGTGAGGCGCTCGAACCACCAGGCCGGGATCGGGGTCCACCGCTCGGTGACGGGCAGGTCGGCCAGCAAGCGTCGGCGGCCACCCACCAGGGCACGCGCATTCAGGTACCAGGCCAGGTACTCGGTCCCCGGGTCGACCGCCCGCAGGTGCTTCAGCAGGTGCCAGGTGTAATACCCGATGCCCGTCTTCTGCGGGAAGACGGCCGGCCTGGCGTCGACGGCGACTCGCAATTCAGTGTTCCAGGAGCTGCCATCCCGGGCTCACCGGCCCGATGCCGCCACCGAGGGCCAGGGCATGCCGGATTGCATCCGTGACGAAGCTCTTGCCGTTGCGCACCGCTTCGAGGAGCGGCTCGCCTCGAGCCAGGTAGGCGGCGATCGACGCCGACAGCACGCACCCAGTGCCGTGCGTGTTCGGCGAGCGAAGGCGCTCACCGGGGAGCCACTCCGTCCGCTCGCCGTCCGCGAACAGGTCATCGGACGACGACTCCTTCAGATGTCCCCCCTTGACCAGCACCGACCGGGCACCGAGGTCGAGGATTGCTCGCGCTGCTCCCTCCATGTCCCTGCGGGTCTCCACGCCGAACCCGGCCAGGCCCGCCGCCTCGGGAAGGTTGGGCGTCACCAGGGTGGCCAGCGGCACGACGCGCTTGCGCAACGCCACCACGGCATCGTGCCGCAGCAACGTATCTCCGTGTTTCGACACGAAGACGGGGTCCACAACCAGGTTCGGCAGGCCGACCTCTTCGACGGCACCCGCCACGGCCTCGACGATCCCTGCCGAGGAGAGCATCCCGGTCTTGGCCGCATCCACTCCGATGTCCGCGGCCACGGCCCGGATCTGGTCCGCGACCACCTCGGCCGGGACGTCCGAAACGGCGGTCACTCCCTTCGTGTTCTGCACCGTGATCGAGGTGATGGCGCTCATGCCCCATACACCGAGAACGGCGAACGTCTTCAGGTCGGCCTGGATGCCAGCGCCTCCGCCCGAATCGGACCCGGCGATGGTCAGGGCCCGTGCCACGCGATCAACCACCGAAGTGGTCCCACCCCCTCGGCTCGAGGGGGCGCTCGGTCCCATCCGGCTCGATCGCGACCAGACCGTGGCCCTCTCTGACCTCGCCGACATCAGTGAGCTGCGCCCCGAAGCGGTCCGCGAGCTTCGAGGCGACCGCGGCCACGGCATCGGGCGGAAGCGCGGCCAGCAGCTCGTAGTCCTCGCCGCCCTCCAGGGCCAGTTTCAGGGGATCGACGTCAGGGAGCACGTCGGACAACTCTTTCAGAGACAGCGCGACCGGAACGTCCGCCAGGACCAGGGCTCCCGCCACCCCGCTCGCGTCGCACAGCCGCCCCAGATCTTTGGCCAGACCGTCGGACAGGTCCATCATCGCGGTGGCCCCACTCTGGGCGAGCGTCTGGCCCTCGCCCACCCGCGCCGCAGGCCGAAGATGAGCCTCCACGAGGCTTCGGCCCCAGTCGGAGGCGACAGCCTGGGCCACGTCGTGGGCCGGCGCCTGCAGGAGCTTCAGCCCGCCCGCCGAGGCCCCGAGAGCCCCGGTCACCACCAGCCGCTCCCCCGGCCGAGCGCCCGACCGAGTGACCGCTGCTCCTCTGGCCACCTCGCCGGTGACCGCCACGGACACCACCAACCTCTCGGCCCGGGATGTGTCTCCCCCCACCACCGCCATGGCGTACTCGCGGGCCGCGTCGCGAAGCCCACCGTAGAGCTCGACCACCCACGAAGCCTCGATATCCTCGGGGAGCCCCAGCGACACCAGTGCGTACCGAGGACTGCCCCCCATCGCCGCCACATCGCTCACGTTGACGGCAAGCGCCTTGTAGCCGAGGTCGCTGGCCGACGTGGTCGGTCGCTCGAAGTGGATGCCCTCGACGAGCATGTCGGCGGTCAGGATCGCCGTGTGTGACCCCATCTCCACCAAAGCGGCGTCGTCGCCCAGGCCCAGCGCCACTCCCGGCATGTCCTCGGCCAGGAGGCGGCGAATCACCTCGATCAGCTCGTCTTCACTGAATCCGGCCACGCCCTCGGATCCCCTCCACCCCGCTCTTTCGGGTTACGCGATTTCGTGCGCTCCTACGCATTGACGATAATGCTCGAGCGTACCCGAGCCGGGCCCGCGGGACAGCAGAAGGGAGCTGGGATGCCGGTCATCAACACTATCGAGCTGGAAGGCGTCTCCGACACCTCGTGGGGAGAGGCCGCCCGCGAGGCACTCCGTGAAGCGAGCAAGACCATCCGTAACATCAACCGGCTCGAGGTGCTCGAGACGGGCACGAGGGTCAAGGACGGCCAGATCGTCGAGTACCGGACCCACGTCAGGCTGTATTTCACGGTTGAACAAGATCGCTAGTCCATGGTCGCCCGCGAGGGGCATCGAGTTCCAGGTATCCGCGAATAGGGTTCGCTAGAATCGCTTCCCTCCCCATGACGTAGGAGACCCTCCGTGAATGCGAAGAAGATCTACGACAACCCTCCGCCGGAAGAGCTTCGGCAGTTCACCGAGCAGATGCCGAGCTGCCGGGCCACCGACTTCGGCAACGTCAACGTCCAGACGCGCGTCACCTCACGCAGCTCGCAGTCGACCTTCGTCGTGACGGACGACCCCGACCTCACCGACCAGAAGAGAATGAGTCGGGAAGAATACGCCCGCATCGCGAAGATGCAGGACGAGTACATCGCCGAGCAGGAGATCCTGGTCGTCGACGGCTTGATCGGGAACGCGGAGGGCTTCGCAACCCCCGCCCGCCTGAGCATCGAGAAGGCCAACGCGAACATCGCGGGGATGCAACAGAAGCTCTATTACGATCGCCAGGGCGGCCACCCACAGGTTCAGGTCGTGTACACCCCCAACCTCTCGGCTCCGGGATATCCGGAGGACCGATGCATCGCGGTGGATCTGGAGAACGGGATCACCCGAGTCATCGGCTCGGACTATTTCGGAGAATCGAAGAAGGGCGGCCTCCGGATGTGGAACACGATCGTGTTCGACCGCGGCGGGCTGGCCCTGCACGCCGGATGCAAGGCGATCCCCGCCAACGGCGACGAGAAGGTCTTGCTGATCATCGGTCTCTCCGGCACCGGCAAGACCACCACCACGTTCACCAGGCAGAACGACTCCCTCCCGGTGCAGGACGACTTCGTGGCCCTGATGCCAGGCGGCAAGGTCTACGGCAGTGAGAACGGCTGTTTCGCCAAGACGTTCTCTCTCGACCCCGAGTTCGAGCCGAACATCTACAGGGCCGTCACCAGCCCGGGGTCCTACCTCGAGAACGTCTATCAGGACGAATCGGGAAGAGCGAACTTCTTCGAGACGTCCTACACGAAGAATGGCCGAGCCGTGTTCTCGCTTTCCGACCTGGGCGAGTACAAGGACGCGCAGGATCTGCCTCAGGTGGACTACCTACTAATCTTGAACTGGAACGAGAACATCGTCCCGGCGGTGGCCAGGCTGAACCAGGCCCAGGCCGCCGCGTACTTCATGCTCGGTGAGACCACCGGGACCAGCGCGGGCGGCAAGGCCGAGGAGGGCAAGTTCCTCCGCGTCCCGGGCACCAATCCGTTCTTCCCGCTTCGTCAGGGCATGCAGGGGAACCGGTTCCTCGAGCTGCTCGATACCCACCCCATGGAGGTGTACCTCATGAACACGGGGCGGGTCGGCGGCAAGGAGGATGACGAGCGCTCGAAGAAGGTGACGATCCCCGTGTCCTCGGCCATCGTGAAGGCCATCGCCGAGGAGACGATCAAGTGGGACGAGGACAGTCACTTTGGCTACGATGTGGCGAGCGAGGTTCCCGGCATCGACGACATCGAGTTGCTCCAGCCCCGCCGCCTCTACGAGCGGCAGGGCCGGATGGACGAGTACGAGGCCTTCGTGGAGCGCTTCAAGCGGGAACGAACGGACTCGCTGGCGAAGTACTCGGACCTGACCGAGGAAATCATCCGGGCAGTCTCGTAGATCAGATACCTGGAGCCGGCGCCCTGACGAAGGCCATGCGGTTCATCCGACGGAGCTGACGAAGCTCCACCAGACGCAGCAATATCCAGACGCCCAGGACAGCCGCCGCCCATTGCTTCAGACGCCCGTCCTCGAGAGCATCCGAGATTCGCTCCGCCATTCCTTCCGGCAGGACGTTGATCACGGCCTGCACCTGCGTGTCGGGCGTCTTTTCCTTCTTCCTCTTACCGAGCTTGCGCACTGCGAAGAGGAAGATGGTCGCCCCGACGCCGCCGCCGACCGCCATCCCGACGAGGCGCTTCGTCCACACCGCGGCCGACGGAAGGCGCGCCTCGAGCTCCCGAAGCTCGGCGTCGAGTCGTTCCCGGGTCTCCTCGATCTCCTTTACCGTTTGAGCTGCGCTTTCGCCCATTCCACGTCCTCCTTCACCGTCCGCTTGGTCTCCTCCGGGGCGAGCGACGGCTTCTTCATCCTGCGGAGGCCGAACAGGGCGGCGCCGGCCGCCATCAGCAGGAACGCTCCGGCCACGATCAGCCGGGACAACCATGGAGCGAAGACGAGGTCGAGGGC
The DNA here is from genome assembly GCA_036505215.1 of Actinomycetota bacterium. Taxonomy (GTDB): domain Bacteria; phylum Actinomycetota; class UBA4738; order UBA4738; family UBA4738; genus DASXTW01. The sequence goes on from DASXTW010000223.1 coordinate 23,642, forward strand.
CTCGGCCGCGGCGAGCGCGAGGAAGATCACGATGAGCAGCCCCAACACGGCTGCCGCCCCGAACGCTGCCGCGCCGACCACCCGGGACTTCACGCCCGCCATGAGCTCCTGGCGGGCCAACTCCACTTCCTTGCGCACCAGGGTTGACGTGTCTGTGGCGATCGCCCGAACCAGCCCGATGGTCGACTGCTGATCCGGAGGCGTGCTCGGCATTTCCGTCCGAGGCAATTCGTTCGTCATGGGCTCGGCCACGGACCACCACCTCCCGTGACGGGATTCCCGCCCGGCAGAGGAAGGAAACATCCTTGCTTTGTTCCAACCCGCCAATGGGGCTAAGGTGGCGCGCATGACGGAGCCCATGCCGTCGACGTCGACGCCGCACGTCCTCCGCCGGAGCCGCCACGACCGCATGATCGCCGGGGTGTGCGGCGGCCTGGGGCGCTACCTCGGGGTAGACCCCGTTCTTCTCCGGATCGCCTTCATCGTTCTGGCCATCGCCGGGGGCTCGGGCATCCTCATCTACATCGTGGCCATCATCGTGATCCCCGAGGAGAAACCGGGAGAGGGTCTCGGCCTGGTTCACGCGAGGAGCGGGGCAACCGGACGGATCCTCGTCGGGACGGCGCTCATCGCCCTCGGCACGATCCTGCTGGTCGACCGGTTCGTCTCGTGGTTCGACAAGGTGATCGCGCCTCTGACCCTGGTCGCGCTCGGCGTCGCGGTCTTGGTCTGGGGAACCCGCCGGTGAACGAGGACCGTCCACCTTCCGAGGAGGAGGCTCGGCCCGAGGAGCCTCCTTCCGCTGCCCCGGTACCGACGGCCACCACCGAACCGCCCGCCGGTCGTCCCGTACCACTGGGACGTGTGATCCTCGGGCTCGTCCTCGTCGGGGTCGGCGTCATCTGGCTCCTCGAGGCATTGGACGTGGTGAGCTTCTCGTTCCTGGCAGTGCTTCCGGCCGCGCTCATCATCGTCGGGGTCGCCCTGATCGGCGCGGCCCGGACCGGCCGGCACAGCGGGCTCATCGTCCTGGGGGTGGTCCTCACGGCGATTCTGACGATCGCCTCGAGCTTCGACATCAGGCTGCAGGGCGGGGTGGGCGAACGGACTGAGCGGCCGACAGCGCTGGCCGACCTCCAGCGCGAATACCACTTGTCTGTGGGACAGCTCACCATCGACCTGCGTGACGTCACCTTCCCTGACGGACGAACGACGAATCTGAAAGCCAGCGTTGGGATGGGGCAACTCACTGTCCGGGTGCCCGATGGGACCGGGTTGGACGTGAGGGCGACCGGTCACGTCGGAGCCGGACAGGTGATGCTGTTCGGTCGGCAGAACTCCGGGCTGGACGTCGATCTCACCGCGGGATCCCTGCCGCAGGGCATCGTCTCCAGGCCCGGGCAGGCAACTTTGACCCTCGACCTTTCCGTCGGCCTGGGCCAGATCGAGGTGACCCGGTGAACGACCGAGCCTTCCACCGCGGATCTGTCATTTGGGGACTGATCTTCATCGTCCTGGGGATACTGTTCCTGCTGGACCAGCTCGATGTGATCGACCTGCGGGCCGCCTACATCCTCCCGGTCGTCCTCATCGTGATCGGCGCGACGTTCCTGGTCAGCGGGGCGGCTTCGCGCCGCAAGACCGAATAGGCCCTTAGGGAGCCATCCCCCCGTCCATCCAGTTGCGGAACATCTCGATCTGCTCCTCGGGCCATTCCTCGTCGCAGGGCATGTCGCCGGCCTCGAGTCGCTCCAGGATCGCCTCGGAGTTCTCCTTGACGTCGTCGTAGCTCCAGAGGTCGAACGCCCACTCCATGCGCTGGCGATCCATCTCCCGGAACAGCGGCTTGATGTCCTCGTCGAAGCCCACCGTGGTCTCCTGGTCCCCCATTCCCCACCCTCCCTTTCCTCAGCTGCCCTCGCCCGCGCGGTCGATGCGATCCTGTACCTCTCTCAGACGCCGCGTGACGCCTTCGAGGATCGTCACGGTGACGCTCGCATTCTTGATCAGGAACGGCCGGAAATACGTGGCCTCGATGACCATTGCCTCTACAGGCTCGACGGCGGTAACCGTCGCCGACCGCTTGGTGCCTTCCAGGAGTGCCATCTCGCCGAAGAAGTCCCCTGGCCGGAGCGTGTGCACCTTGCCGCCCGCCGCAACACTGGCCGAGCCGGAGAGGATGACGTAGAGAGCGACGCCCTGCTCGTCCTTCCGGACGATCTCCTCGCCTGGCTGGTAGATCCGCCTCTCTCCGATCCTGGCCAGCCGTTCGAGGTCTTCGGGCGTGAGGTCTTCGAAGAAGGGCACGCCCCGAAGGGCCTCGATCTCCGGGGCGAGCGGGTCGTACGTCTCCGGCATGGCGCGCTCCAGTCGTTGGTGTGGCCGTTCGGCGAGATGGTGGAGCATGCGCGGCCGGACTGTCCAGCGGGGGTCCAGTAGAATCCGCTGCCCGGCAGGAACGGGCACTGGGGAAGGGGCCGCGCGTGTATCAATTGTGGGTGTTCGTCCACCTGGTGGGCGTGTTCGGGTTCCTGCTGGCCCACGGAGTGTCGGTCTCGGTCACCTTCAAGCTGCGCAACGAGCGAGACCCCGGGCGCATCAATGCACTGCTCCAGCTTTCCGGGGCGTCGATCCAGGCCTTCTATGTCTCCCTCGGCGTGCTGCTGGTCGGGGGGTTCGCTGCGGCAACCGTGGGCCATCTCTGGTCGAAGGCGTGGATCTGGTCCGCCCTCGCGGTGCTGGTGATCGCGTCCGTGGCCATGTACCGGATGGCCCGGCCGTTCTACAGGCGGGTCGGTTTCGTGGCCCGGGCCATGGAGGGCGGAAGCGAGGCGGTGACCGAGGAACAGTTCGCCGAGATCCTCCGGTCTCGGCGTCCCTGGACCATCGCCTGGGTCGGCTTCGGCGCCCTCGCCATCATCCTGTACCTGATGGTGTTCAAACCCACCCTGGGCCAAGGAGGAGGGCCTCGCGCGTCCGGGTCCAAAGGCGCCACGTGCGTCCCGGCGGGCGCGATGCTGAACGTCGTGGCGAAAAACCTCTCGTTCGGCGTGAAATGCCTTGCGGCGCCGGCCGGCCAATCGTTCACCATCGCCTTCGACAACCAGGACGGAGCGCCTCACAACGTGGCCATCTACACCGACAGTTCGAGATCGAAGTCTCTCTTCGTGGGCGACCGCGTGGACGGCCCGAAGAAGGTGACCTATCAGGTGCCCGCGATCACGGCGGGGACGTATTACTTCGTCTGTGACTTCCACCTCTTCATGAACGGAACCTTCATCGCGGGATCTGCTTCGTCGCCCTCTCCGTCACCAGGCGGGTGACGGCGGTCTCGCCACCGCCCCACTAGGATCGGGAACCCATGGGATACCGAAAGCTCGTAGTGGGAACCGACGGCTCGGTGACGGCGACCGCCGCTCGCGACGCGGCCATCCGGCTGGCCAAGCGCTTCCGCGCGGGGCTGCACGTCGTGTGCGCCTACGAGCCGCCTCGGATGAACCGGCAGGTGGCGGAGGATGTCATCCGGCGATCGCTGGACGCGGCCTCAAGGCAGAAGGTCGAGTCCTCCGGAGAGATCGGGCAGGCAGACCCTGCCGAGATGATCCTGGACGCCGCTGAACGAGAGAACGCCGATCTCATCGTCGTGGGCAACAAGGGCATGGGCCAGGCCACGCGGTTCAGGCTGGGCAGCGTCCCCGACCGCGTCGCTCACTTCTCGCCGTGCGATCTCCTGATCGTCGATACCACCCGCTCGGATCGAGCGAAGAGAGCAGACCTCGGCTACAGGAAGCTCCTGGCGGGTACCGATGGATCGCCCACGGCCAGCGAGGCGGCCCGCAAGACCTTCGAGCTGGCCATGCTCCTTCGCTCTACCGTGACCCTGGTCTACGTGGGCGATCCGGTCGTCGGGGCCATCACGTTGGAGGAGACGGCCAAGGGCCGGCCCGAGGGCGTGAAGGTCGAGCCGCTGGTCGGCCAGGGCGAGCCGGCCGACGTTCTGTGCCAGGTTGCCGAGGCGGCGGACATCGACCTGATCGTTGTGGGGAACAAGGGCATGTCGGGGGCCCGGCGGTTCCTCCTGGGCTCCGTCCCCAACCAGGTCGCCCACTACGCGCCCACGGACGTGCTGATCGCCAAGACGGTCGACCGCACGGTGGACGATCTCGCCCCGGGGCACGGCGGGGTGATCGACCTCGAGGGGCAGAAGCTCGCCGTGTTCAAGGACGAGGACGGGTATCTCCTTGCCCTGTCGCCTCGGTGCACCCACATGGGTTGCATGGTCGACTGGAACGATGCCGACAGGACCTGGGATTGCCCGTGCCACGGGTCCAGGTACGCGGTGGACGGCGAGGTGATCCAGGGTCCGGCGGCAAAGCCCCTTCCCACGGTTCACGTGAAAGGCGCCCGAAAGGCTGAGGGCGACGGTGAGCGGGCAGGCGCGAAGCCGCGAAGTGGGGGACGACAGCGGTTCGTCATCGTGGGCGCGGCTCTCTGCGGGGGAACGGCCGCAGCGACGTTACGGCGAGAGGGCTTCGACGGCCATCTCACCCTCATCGGCGCCGAGCAGCACCTCCCCCACGAGCGCCCGCCCCTCTCCAAGAGCTTCCTGCGCGGCGAGACCTCCTTCGACGACGCCCTGGTCGAGCCTGCGGCGTTCTGGCCCGACAACGACGTGGAGCTTCGGCTGGGGACCAGGGTCGTCCGCGTGGATGCCGCCGGCCGGTCCGTCGAGCTGGAGGGCGGCGAGCGAGTGCCATTCGACCAGCTCCTGATAACGACCGGCGCTCGCAACCGGCGCTTCCCCATCCCCGGCCTGGACCTTCCGGGTGTGTACGACCTTCGAACCGTTGAGGACGCCGAGCGGATCCGGGCCGAGATCATGCCGGGGAGGACCGTGGTGATCGCCGGGATGGGGTTCATCGGGTCCGAGGTGGCCGCCTCCCTCCGCCAGAAGGGTCTCTCGGTCACGGCGATCGACGGGAACGCGGCTCCACTGGCCCGCGTCCTCGGCGAGCAGGTGGGCGGGGTGCTCGAGGGCGTCCACCGGGACAAGGGAGTGCGGATGCACTTCGAGGATCGGGTGGCCTCGTTCGAGGGTACGCAGCGGGTGGAGCGGGTAGTCACAGCTGGCGGGCTGACTCTCGACTGTGACTTCGTGGTGGTGGGGCTGGGCGTGGAGCCGATCACGGATTTCCTCGAGGGGTCCGGGATCGAGCTCGACAACGGCGTGGTCGTGGACGAGTGGTGCAGGACGAACGTCGAGGGCATCTTTGCCGCCGGGGACGTGGCCAACCACTACAACCCCTTGTTCGGGCGCCGCCTTCGCGTAGAGCACTGGCAGAACGCCATCAAGCACGGCCATGCCGCCGCCATCAGCATGCTGGGCAAGGGCTCCCCATACCGCGACGTCTACTGGTTCTGGTCGGATCAGTACGAGATCAACCTCCAGTACGCGGGCTATCACACCGAGTGGGACGAGCTTGTCGTGCGGGGCAGCCTCGAAGACAGGAGCTTCCTGGCGTTCTACGTCAAGGACGGGCGGGTCCTGGCCACGGTCGGCATCGGTCGCGGCGACGACGTCCAGCGTTGCATGCCACTCATCGAAGCTGGAGCGCCGGTCGACCCCGACAAGCTGAGCGACGAAGGGGTGGACCTGCCGGTCCCGGTCTGAATCCCCCGTGCGGCTGGTTGACAGTCGAACGTATGTTCGGGTAGACTGATGCTCTCCTCCCCCGCGACCGAGTGAGGTCTGGGGTGCCCGAGCCGAACGACTGCAGCGACGACGAACTGATCCACGGTGCCGACGATGTGAATGCCCGTGTGTGCGGCGCTCAGCGGGAGTTCTTGGGGTTCATTGCCGTAGTCGACCGCCGTGAGCAGGGGCGTGACTCCAGGGCCAGGGACATGGCTCATTTGCAGGAGGCCCGGGAGGCCGAACAGGCGAGGTCACTGTCCTGGTGGTACTTCGCCGAAAACTCCCGGTTCGGCCTGTCCGCGGAGCTCCCCGCGGCCGAAGGGGCGGTGGTGGCCACGGCCCTGGAGCGGCTGGCCGATCGGCTCCCGGTGATGCCCGGCGAGGATGGTGGGTGGTCCGTCGATGCCCGTCGGGCCGATGCCCTGGTGGCATTGTGCTCGTCCCGGATCGCCCAC
>DASXTW010000224.1:0-4485 GCA_036505215.1 Actinomycetota bacterium
CAACCCCTCAGCTACCCGCTGCAGCGCGAGTTCGTCGAGCCGGACTGGACCAGGCTGCCCGGGTATCGGGGCGTGACCAGGGACGAATGGGAGAGCGCCCAGTGGCAGCGGGCTCATACCGTGAAAAATCTGAAGGAGCTCAAGCAGGCCCTGGGCAGCCACTTGACAGACGAGCTGGCCGCCGACATCCACCGGGACATGCAGGAGCGGGCCACCATGTCGATGCTCCTCCCTCCCCAGATGCTCAACACGATGGACGAGCAGGACCTCTACGCGGACCCCGTCAGGCGATACATGGCCCCCGCCTTCTCCGAGCGCCAGGCGGAATGGCCCAGTCATCCCTGCGCGATGAGAGACAGCCTGCACGAAGCCGAAATGTGGGCAGTGGAGGGGCTCACCCACCGTTATCCGACCAAGGTCCTGGCCGAGCTGCTCTCGACCTGTCCTCAGTACTGCGGCCACTGCACCCGCATGGATCTGGTCGGCAACAGCACACCGGTGGTGGCCAAGTACAAGTTCGAGATCAAGCAGCCCGACCGGCACGCCATGATGCTCGACTACATACGGGTGACGCCATCCGTCCGGGACGTCGTGGTCTCCGGAGGAGACATCGCCAACATTCCCATCAAACGACTGGAGGAGTTCGTCACAGGCCTGCTCGACGTGGACCACGTGCGGGACATTCGATTGGCCACGAAGGGCCTGATGGGCCTGCCTCAGCACTTCCTGCAGCAGGAGGTCCAGGAAGGGCTGCGGCGACTGGGGGAGAAGGCTCGGATACGAGGTGTGAGCGTGGCGGTGCACACCCACGTCAACCACGCCAATTCGCTGACGCCGCTGGTGGCGAAGGCGTCCCGGCAGTTCCTCGAATGGGGATACCGCGACGTCCGGAACCAGGGGGTCCTCCTCCGGGGAGTGAACACCTCGCCGAAGGACCTGCTGGACCTGTGCTTCACGCTGCTCGATGACTGCGGGATCCTGCCCTACTACTTCTACATGTGCGACATGATCCCCAACTCCGAGCATTGGCGGACCGCGGTGTGGGAGGCGCAGCAGTTGCAGCACGCCATCATGGGGTACCTGCCAGGCTTTGCCACACCGAGGATCGTCTGCGACGTGCCATTCGTGGGGAAGCGTTGGGTCCACCAGGTGGAGGACTACGACCGGGACAGGGGCATCAGCTACTGGACGAAGAACTACCGGACCGGGATCGAGTACGACGATCCCCAAGCCCTGACTCGGCGCTACCCCTATTACGACCCGATCTACACGCTGCCCGAAGAAGGACAGCGCTGGTGGCGGGAGCACGCAGGGGAGCCCGCCCCGGCTTCGTAGGTCCTCGTACACGCAAGGCGAGAGAACCATGAAGAGCGATGAGTTCACGGTGGACACGCGGGGCCGGCTGGTGACCGACATCACCGACCGCGTGGGGGCCTTCTGCCGGGACCAGGGAGCGACCGGACTTGTCCACGTGTTCCTGCCGCACGCCACCGCCGGCCTCGGACTGATGGAGACGGGGTCCGGGTCGGAGGAGGACCTACAGGAGGCTGTGGAGCGCCTGCTCCCGCGAGACGACCGATATCGTCACCGACACGGATCCACCGGGCACGGCGGGGATCACCTCCTGCCGGTCTTCGTCAGCCCGACCCTGGTGCTTCCGGTCGACGAGGGGCATCTTTCTCTTGGAACGTGGCAGAGCCTGGTGATCGTGGACCCCAACCGCGAGAACAACCGGCGGACCGTCCGGGTACGGTTCGCTCCTCTCTGATCACCCCCTCGGACCAAGCCGTTCGACGAGGATTTCTTCCATCGGCTTCCTTTCGAGCTGCGGAACCCGAACATCCGGAGCCGGCCAGCCGACCGGAATCACCGCGAAGGGGCGCTCGTTGGGAGGCCGGTCGAGTATGGAATTGAGAAACCGCATGGGGCTCGGAGTGTGGGTGAGCGTGGCCAGCCCCGCGTGGTGGAGTGACGCCAGCAGGAAGCCGACGGCGATGCCGACGGATTCCTTGGGGTAGTAGGGCTTTGGTTCCCCTGCTCCCTTGTGGACCTCGAACACCACGATGATGTAGGGAACCACCTCGAGGAAATCCTTGCGCCAGTCCGTCCCCAGCGGCTCCAGAGCCGCCAGCCATTCCTCGGAGGCCCTCGAGCCATAGAACGCCCGCTCCTCCTCCTCGGCCCCCTCCCGGATTCGCCGCTTCAGCTCGGGGTCGCCCACGATCACGAAGCGCCACGGCTGGATGTTCGCTCCGGACGGCGCTGTGGCGGCGGTGGCGACCGCCGTGCGGATCAACTCGTAGGGAACCGGTGCGCGAGAGAAATCGCGGATCGATCGGCGCCCGGACATGACCTCGAGGAAGCGGCTCGATGAAGCGAACGACTCTGCCAGCGGTCTGCGCTCCAGCGCGAAGGGCACTGGCCTGTGACGGGGATTGCAGGTCACGGCTCCTCCTTGCCGGTCCGGTTCGGCCGGAAGCGTACACAGGAGATTCCGGATCTGGAGATGGGCGGCTGCGTCGCACCTATACTCTGGCGCCATGGACGTGCCCTCGGGGGCCCGGCGCAGTCATCCAGCATGAAGACGCTCTACCGGGCCACGCGCGTCTACACGCTCAGCCATCCGGCGGTCGGAGAGTGGGTGCTGGTCGATGACCGGCACATCGAGCGGGTGGGCACGGGGGAGCCTCCTGAGTCGGACCGGGTCGTCGAGCTGCCGGGCGCGACGATCATCCCCGGCTTCATCGACACGCACGTCCACCTCACCGGGACCACCCTCTCGGAGATCGGGATCCCACTTGAGAAAGCGCGATCCGGCGAGGAGCTCCTGGGGCTCACGGCCGAGGAGCTCACGCACGGTCCGACCAAGGTGCTGGCCCACGGGTTCGACGAGAGCAAGTGGGACCGGCCGGACCTTCCCAGCCTGGCCCAACTGGACGAGCTGGGAGAGGTCCCGATCATCCTGATCAGGGCGGATGGGCACATCGCCCTGGCGAACACGCCCGCCCTGCACGAGTCCGGCTGCCTGGAGGAGGACGGGGTGGATCGGGGCCCGGACGACCGTCCGACCGGGACAGTTCGCAGGGCGGCCAACCGGCGGCTTCAGCGGTGGTTCCACCAGGCCCTGACCGACCACGAGCTCCGGGAGCTCCAGCTCCAAGCGGCCTCTACGGCGGCCTCGCGGGGCGTCACCTGCGTCCACGAGATGGCCGTCCCACAGTCGCACGGAAGGCGGGAGGTCGAGGTCCTGCTGGAGCACCGCGAGCAGCTCCCCGTCGACGTCGTGGCCTACGTGGCCGAGAAGGATATCCCCTGGGTGATGGACCTGGGGCTGGAGACGCTGGGGGGCGACCTGTCACTGGACGGCTCGATCGGCGCCAGGACCGCCGCGATGTCGGCACCGTACAAGGACGGCGACGGGAACGGCGTCCTGTACGAGAAGGACGACGAGCTGGCCGAGCTGTTCCACAACGCGCACCTGGCTGGGCTCCAAGTGGCCGTCCACGCCATCGGCGACGCCGCCATCGAGCAGGCCCTCCTGGTCTGGGAACGCGTGTACCGTGCGCTCGATTCTCGCCAGCGCCGCCACTTCCGGGCACGGCGCCACCGCATCGAGCACTTCGAGCTCCCTACCCTGGCCCAGGTGGAGCGCGCCGCGGCCCTTGGCCTGGCCATCTCGGTCCAGCCGGGCTTCGACGCCCGGTGGGGGCACCCGGAGGAGCTCTACGAGCGCCGGTTGGGCAGGGAGCGCGCGGCCGGGATGAACCCTTTCGCCACGCTGTTGTCCCGGGGGCTGGAGGTCGGGGCCGGCTCGGATTCTCCGGTCACACCCCTCGACCCGATGTACGGGCTCTGGGCACTGGAGACCCACCACGACGCCAGCCAGCGGATGAGCCGGGAGGAGGCCATCCGCCTGTTCACGATCGGGAGCGCCCGCCTGGCCCACCTCGAGGAGAAGAAGGGGCAGCTTCGTCCGGGGTTCCAGGCCGACTTCGCGGCCTACGAGGCCGACCCCCTGACCGCCGATGAGATCCTGGACCTGCGCCCCGTCCTCACGGTCTCGCGCGGCCGGGAGGTCTTCGCCCGGTAGCTGCTAACTAGAAGTCGACGTGGTCTCTGGAGGAGGTGCATTTCCCTTGTGGATGTGCGACTCCGCCACGACATCTCCGAAGAGACATTCCGGCCTTAACTGCGAGAAGCACTAGGGTCTAGCGTTCGGGCGGATAGTGCGTTGGACACGTCCCGGCTGCGACCACACTGGGGGGCGCCGAATCCTGCGCTAATCAGTGGGCCTCGCGCCGCATACGTTGATGGTCGGAGATCTCGGTGAAGCACGTTTGCGAGATACCTCGAGCGACCCGGGTGCTCGGCGACGGCCGTGACCAGACTCGAGTTGGAAGGGTCAGCTATGACGCAGACTGCGCACCGATAAGTCCGTGCAGTTTACCACGTGCTACTAGATTAACGAATCAGGAACCTCCTTTA
>DASXTW010000225.1:0-5156 GCA_036505215.1 Actinomycetota bacterium
GAGCTTGGTCGCGATATCCTTGTTGCTCAGGCCCTCGGCCACGAGGTCGGCGATCTCCCGCTCTCTGCGGGTGAGCTCGGTGATGCCCCGCCGGTCTTTCCGCCTCGGCACCCGCTCTGCTTCCTCTCGCAGAGCGAGCGACACGAGCTCCTCAGTGCTCATATCCCGGCCGGCCTGGAACAGCCGATCGAACTCCGCGTCTCCCAGGAGGGCGCGCCCCCTCTGAACGCAGGCATCGTGGTACTGGTCCCAGGGCGAATACACCACGGTGCCGGTCTCTTCGAACAGCCGTTGCGCACCGCCCATGAGGCGAACCGCCCTCGTGGCCTCCCCGTCAGGCATCGTTGTCCACGCCATGGCCTCCAGGGACATAGCCACCTGGTACATGTCCCCGAGTCCATGCTGCAGCCGAACCGCCTCGCCCAACAGTGCCGCGGCGGATTCGAGTTCACCCAGCTTCCATCTCTCCATACCCTCGATCTGGGATGCGGAGGCCTGGAAGTATCGATCGCCGAGCTCCTTGCTGATAGATGCGGACGCTCGGTAGAGCTCGACGGCGCGTGCCGAATCGCCTCGAAAGGACCAAACCGCACCGAGGGTGTTCAGAGTCATGGGCAGGTGATACCTGTCTCCGAGCCGCTCCCATCCGCGCAGGGCCTCCTCCAACAGGTCCGCGGCCTGCTCCAGCTTCCGTTCAAACAGGGCGCCCAGGCCCATGACGACCCGGATGAAGCACGAGACCGGATCGGCACCGGGCTCCGTGGAGAGCGCTCTGGAGGCCTCAGCCCGTTCGGCGGCGGCAGCGAAGTCCGTTTGGAGGACGGCCAAGAACGCGCTGGACGCAAGGGCCATCGCCCGCACGGGGGTAAATGCCGGATCGAGCTCCAGCAGGTCGTCCAGCCACCGCCGCCCCTCCCGCGCGTTTCCGGCAGCCCAGGCCCAATAGAAGCGGAGGTCGGAGGCGATCGACAGTCCCGCCTGCACCTCCCCCGGCGTGGTCAGGCAGAAACGCAGCGCCTCCCGGAGATTGGGCAGCTCGATCGACGCCCGCCGCCACCATTCGGCCTGGAACGCACCCAAGCTCTGGTCCCTCACCTCTCGAGCCAACCCCATGCACCAGTCCCGGTGCCGCCGCCGAAGGGCCGGCTCCTCGCCCGATTCTCGAAGCCGATCCAGCCCGAAGTCCCGGATGGTTTCGAGCATCCGGTAGCGTGCCCCGGGCCCGCTCTGGACCCTCGTCACGAGGGACTTCTCGACCAGGCCGGCGACGAGATCGAGGACGGCCTCGCGGGGCAGCCCATCCCCCGCGCACACGTCCTCGGCGGCCTCGATGTCGAAACCTCCAGCGAACACCGCCAGCCGCCGCCACGCGATCCGCTCCTCCCCAGAGAGCAGGCCGAAGCTCCACTCGACCGCGGCCCGAAGGGTCTGCTGGCGGGGGCTGGCAACGCGGCTCCCCGTGGTAAGGAGCCGGAACCGGTCCCCCATCTGGTTCAGGATCTGGTCCACGGTGAGTGCCCGCATGCGAACGGCGGCGAGCTCGATGGCGAGGGGGATCCCGTCGAGGCGCTGGCACAGAGTCGCCACGGCCATCCCGTTCTGAGGAGTGAGGTCGAACGTCGCCGATGCGGCTTTCGCCCGTTCCACGAACAAACTAACCGCTTCGTACTGGAGCAGGGCCTCGGTGGGGGGAGCCCCTCCTACAGCGGGAACGGCCAGAGGCTGGACTTGGAGGGTCGCCTCTCCTCCGATCCCCAGCGGCTCCCGGCTCGTCGCCAGGATCTTCAAATCCGGGCAAGAGCTCAGCAGGGCATCGACCAATACTGCGCAGGCGTCGAGGAGGTGCTCGCAGTTGTCCAGGATGAGGAGGAGGCGCCTGGTCGCCAGGAAGTCGGCCAGCGAGCTCACCAGCCACCGAGAGGAAACATCCCGATATCCCACGCCCTGCGCGACCGCCTGGGTGACCAGGGCGGGATCATGGAGGTCGGCCAACTCGATCATCCACACCCCGTCCGGAAATGCCCGCCTCAGGTCGGCCCCTGCCCGAAGGGCCAGGCGGGTCTTCCCCACGCCCGCCGGGCCGGTCAGGGTGAGAAGGGCGGTGGAGGACAGCGTCTCCTTGACCTCACGAAGCTCTCGCCGGCGCCCGACGAAGCTGGTGAGTTCGCGGGGAAGGCCCCTGGGCCGGCCGGTCGCCGTGGGACGCGCCATTTGGTGCCGAGCGTAGGCATCGATCTACGAGGCGGTCAATTGCCGTTTGCCAAGACGAGGCCCGAGGAGCCACCCTGAGCACTTCACCCCATGAGGTCGAAGGTCAGTGTGCCCGTCTGGTCGGGATTCTCGGTGAGCACGCCTTCCCCTCGAACGTTTCGGTAGGTTCCCGTCCCCCCGGTCACGGCGAAGGACTTCACGGGCGGCGGTGGGTTCAGGAACTGGGTGGTGATCGTCCCCCGGGGCAGGTCATAGGTGGCCGTGCACTCCGCCTCGACCGCGCCCGGATCGATGATGATGCAGGACACACCGTCGTGGCCAACCTGCTCCCCGTTCGAGTCGAAGATCAGGTCGTGGGCGACGAGGCTGCACGCAGTCCGAGACGCGGATGGGGGAGCCATCGCCGATGAAGGCATGGCCCGACGTCCCCACCCGCGTCCTCCTCTGTCGCGACGACCGCCTGTTCCCGGCTCCCTTCCTTCGCCGGGTGGCGCGCGAGCGTCTCGGCATCACCCCCGATGAGATCGACGGTGGGCACACGCCGGCCCTCAGCCGTCCGAAGGAGCTGGCGGACCGCCTGGAGGCCTACGCCGCCCAGCAAGGACTTCCCGGGGCACGCTCGCCGGCCTCGTAGCAGCGCCCCATGCGTTCGGGGGAGTGTTCGTGCCAGATCCTCGATCAGCTGCGCCGACTCGCCCCCGATGGCAGGGGATTGATCATCCCCAGAATATCGACGTCGGGTCCCGGTCGATCTCCTCAAGGAGAGCTCCAACGTCGGCCGTCGGTTGGATGAGGTCGTAGACGTGGAACTTCGAATGCCGATCCGGCCAGTACAGTGTCCATTCCCGCCGCGAGCGCGTGTATCGAAGCCGGGCCACCGGAGATCGGGTCCACTCCGGTCCAATCCGCTCGGGTCCCACGGCGGCCGACATTCGAGGATCGTTACGGACCGCTCATCGACGTCGACTTCGATGCGAACCTCGTCACGAGCGTGAGGCGGAATCTTCTCGTTCTCCTGCTTGATCCACCGGTCGATCCGAGCGAGGTCGGTCTCCGGCAGGGACGATGACGGCGGGATCGGTGTCACGTGGTCTCCTTCCGCGTCGAAGCTCACGAGACGAGCATGTGACAACTCGGGTGAGGGCGTCGACCTCACGCCTCGACCCGTCGTGGTGTGGGAGGGAGATTTAGGGCAAGCCCGCCCTCTCGCCGAAATTCTCATCACGGGAGAGCGGTCCGCCCGAGTGGTGCCGACGGGCTCCTGGTTCAAGCCGGCGCGCAGAGCGAAGCGTTGGTCCTATGGCTGAGGCCCGCTACAACCGTCAAGTACTCCTGTTCGGAGAAGAAGGTCAGCGGCGCATCGCCGAGAGCAAGGTCGGGATCGTGGGCCTCGGCGGGATGGGCTCGCAGATCGCCCAAGGGCTTGCGTATCTGGGAGTCCGTCAGTTCGTGCTCGTGGACGACGACCACGTCTCAGAGAGCAATCTCAACCGTCTGATCGGCGCTGTACCGGAAGATGCCGAGCGCAAGACGCCGAAGGTCGAGGCCGCGGCGCGTCACATCCGTGCGGTCTTGCCCGAAGCAGACGTCGCGCCGGTCCCGCGCAACCTTCGGACCGAAGAAGCCATGGATGCGCTGACCGGATGTCCGATCATCTTCGGTTGTGTCGATGGCGACGGGCCTCGGCTCGTTCTCATGGAGTTGGCGGCAGCTCACGAGATCACGCTCATCGACTGCGCCGCGGAGATCTCTGCGGAGGAGGACCCTCTCCGGTGGGGCGGGCGGGTCGTGGTGGGGCGACCGGGAGAGTTTTGTCTTGACTGCGCTGGACAGGTCGACATGGACGTCGCGAAGGAAGAGCTCGAATCTCCAGACCAGCGCGAAGCTCGACGCCGCCACGGCTACGGAACACGAGAGGCCGCGCCGGCTCCGGCGGTGGTGAACCTCAATGGGGTGGTGGCAAACCTGGGTGTGACCGAGTTCATGGTCATGGTCACGGGCCTTCGGGAGCCGAGACGCCACCTCATCTATTACGCCGACCGAGGAGTGGTGAACGATCGCCAGGATGCACGGCGCGCCGACTGCTATACATGCGGCTACCTCATCGGGAAGCGGGAGGCCGCGAACCTGAAGCGGTTTGTTGTCTCAGTTCAGTAAGGGAAGTCGATGAGACTACTCCATCTCTACTCGAATGGTTTAAGAAGCTCTAACTGAATGGAGGGACCTGTTCGGTGGTAGCGAATCCGTCGGCACCTGTCGTCAAGCTCGGGAGGGTGTCGGCGGGACGGCCATTCCTCTGGACCAGCAGTCATACGGAGCTCATGCAGGTTCGCCTGTAAAGGGTTCGAGGGAGCTCCGGTGTCCGGCTCACCGTCAGCTACCTCTACTACGACGGACACGGCAACCAAACCGCAACCACAGATGCGGCAGGGACTGAGACGCCACCGCGCGGATGCGCGCGCTCACGCCAGACTCCTAAGATCTGCTCATTGGGGTTCCCCAGGGTGGTGCCACCAAAGATACCGATCAGCGAGGAGACGATTCCCATGAGAGCAATCGTGGTGACGGACGAGGCTGCGGGAACGGCCGGGATGACGCTGGTGGAGCGGCCCGCACCGCCGGCAGCGATCAACGACGTCATCGTTCAGATTCACGCGTCGGGATTCGTCCCGACTGAAATGGCGTGGCCCTCGACCTGGACCGATCGCCGCAACCATGACCGAACACCGTCAATCCCTGGGCACGAGCTGGCCGGAGTGGTCACCGCCCTCGGGTACGGCACGACTGGACTGTCGGTGGGACAACGGGTGTTCGGCCTCGCGGACTGGCATCGCGACGGCACCCTGGCGGAGTATGTGGCGATCGAGGCACGCAACCTCGCGCCGCTGCCGGGCGACGTCGACTTCACGGTGGGCGCGAGCCTGCCAATCTCGGGCCTGACCGCG
>DASXTW010000226.1:0-27881 GCA_036505215.1 Actinomycetota bacterium
TCCGCCCTTCGAGCCACTCGTACTCGCAGGCACGACCTTCAGCGAGATCGGTACAGCTCGCGGGCGATGATCTCGCGCTGGATCTCGCTGGTCCCCTCGTAGATCCGAGGCGCTCGCACCTCCCGGTACAGATGCTCGAGGAGGTGGCCGCGTTCCAGCGCAGCGGCGCCGTGGATCTGGATCGCCGCGTCCACGACGAACTGCGCCGTTTCGGTGGCGAAGAGCTTGGCCATGGCTGAGGTCTGCGTAACGCCGGGCCGTTCCTGGTCGTAGCTCACGGCAGCTGCATAGACGAGCAAGCGTGCGGCCTCGGTCCGCGTTGCCATTTCCGCCAGCAGGTGAGAAACGGCCTGGAACTCCTTGATCGGCTTGCCAAACGCTTCTCGGGATCCGGCATGCTCACGGGACGCGTCGATTGCGGCCTGAGCCATCCCCACGGCGAACGCGCCCACGCTCGGTCGGAACAGGTCCAGCGCGCCCATCGCCACCTTGAATCCGGCGTCGACCTCTCCGAGCACGTTCGAGAGGGGGAGGAACGCTCCATCGAGCTCCAGCGTGCCGATGGGGTGCAGAGATATCAGCTCGAGTGGTTTCCCCGATACACCCGGTGAGTCGGCAGGAAGAGCGAAGGCGGTGACACCCTTCGCCCCGGCACCGGGGGTGGTCCTGGCGAATACCGTGTAGATGTCGGCATCGGGTGCATTCGAGATCCACGTCTTCACTCCGGTCAACCTGAAGCCACCCCCATCTCTCTCGGCCGACAGCTCGATGGCCGCCGCGTCCGACCCGTGCTCGGGCTCGGTCAGGGCGAACGCCGCCACGGCCTCTCCACGTGCCACCGCTGGGATCCACCGCTGGACGACCTCCTCCGATCCCGCGGCGAGGATCGGGTAACCACCGATCCCCTGCATGGCCAGGGCGTTCTCCGCCTCTGTCGATCCCTGGGCCAGGCCCTCGCGGAGCAGGCAGATCTCGAGCGCCGACACGTTCCCGGGCTGGGACCCTCCGACCCGTTCCGGGAACAGCCATGGCAACAGGCCCTCCTGATTCAGCGCGAGCAACAGGTCCCGGTTTACCCTGCCCGGCTCTCCTCGGGAAGCGATGGGCGCCAAGTCCTCCCGAGCGATCCGGCGGGCATCCTCGAGCAGCCTTTGCTGGCCGGGCGTGAGAAAGAAGGTCACGTGGAGCGGTTTACCACGGGAGCAGCGGCACTCGCTACGATGCACCCGGGGTGCGGGGGCTCATTCAGCGAAGCGGTAGCCCCGCCCCGGGAATCACGAAGGGGGCCCGATGGACGACACGCCGTACTGGAATCCCCGCCACGAGACGATGCCCCGGGACCAGCTCCAGGCCCTTCAGATTCGGAAGCTGCGGAACCTCGTGGAGTGGACCGACGCCCAGGTCCCCTGGCAGTCGAAGCGCTTGCGCGCTGCCGGAGTGACCGCAGACCAGATCAATTCGCTCGAGGACCTTCGACGCCTCCCCCTGATGACCCGAGACGACTGGATGCAGGGACAACTCGAGCATCCCCCGTTCGGCCCGATCCTGGCCGCCCCGCAGGACGCGGCCACCCGCTACCACATGACCTCGGGCACCACCGGCAAGACGCCCATCCGGGTCCTGGACTCGATGAAGGACTGGGAATGGATCGCCGAGATGTGGTGCTACGGCCTGTGGGGGTTCGGAGTCCGTCCCGCCGACACCGTCTTCGTCGCCTTCGGCTACAGCACCTTCATCGGGTTCTGGGGCCTGCACTATGCATGCGAGAAGCTCGGCTGCCTGACACTTCCCGGCGGGGCCATGACCACCGAGCAGCGGGTGAAACAGATCATGGACATGGGGGCCACTGTTGTAGCCTCCACACCCACCTACGCACTCCGAATGGCCCAGGAGGCCAAGCAGCTCGGGATCGACCTGGCCGGCGGGCCGGTCCAGCGACTGATCCTCTCCGGCGAGCCGGCCGGCTCGATCCCTGCCACCAAGAAGCTCATCGAGTCCGAGTGGGGGGCCAGGGCCGGCGACACGGCGGGCATGACCGAGCTGGGCACGATCATGATCTTCGAGTGCGCGGACCAACCCGGCGGCACGCACATCATCGAGGATCACTACATCGAGGAGGTCCTCGACCCCGAGACCGCGGCGCCCATCCCAAACGGAGAGATGGGCGAGCGGGTGGTGACGAGCTTCGGGCGCGGCTTCATCCCGGTGATCCGGTACAGGACCCGGGACTTCGTCGTCAAGGTCCCCGGCACGAATTGCTCGTGCGGGCGGACCTTCGACATCTTCGAGGGCGGTATCCGGGGGCGGGTCGACGACATGAAGCTGGTTCGGGGGACCAACGTGTACCCGCGAGCGGTGGAGGCCATCGTCCGGGAGCATCCGGAAATCGACGAGTTCCAGATCCACCTGTTCACGGCGGAGGGTCGCCGCGACGAGATCGAGCTCTTGGTCGAGATCCCCGGCGCCAGCGTCGACGCGGAAGGTCTGGTCTCCCAACTCCAGAAAGAGCTGGCCGAGGCCCACGAGGGCTTGCGGTTCGGGGTGAAGAAGGTGGACGACGAGACGCTGCCGCGCTTCGAGTTGAAGGCAAAGCGGCTGTTGGACGAGCGCATCCTCATCGGGACCGAGGGCGAGGAGAGGGGGCGGGCCTGATGAAGAACCTGTCGGGAGAAGAGCTGAACCACGCCCAGGAGAAGTTGGTCGATGCATACCGGCTCCTCTCGAACGTGTTGATGGGCCACCGCGAGGAGCTCGCGCCCTACGAGGAGCGCAACGCGGTGAAGGCACTGGCCGCCCTGTGGCAGGTCATGAACGGGCTCGACCTTGACCCCGGCCAGGTCTACGAGCTCGGCGCCTGAACTTTCATTCTTCCCGATGAGCCCGATCCTTCGGATCGTCCTCATCGCCAGGGGGACTGCAGCAGCCTGATCCGCTCGCTCCGCTCGCGGGGCTGCTGCCCCCCTGGACCCCCGCGATCTACCCAGACCCAGGTAATCCCTATTGGCCACTCAAGCAACGCACGTCATTTCGCCGATGCTTGTAGGGGGCTCGAAGATGCGGTGCACTTTCTGTGGTACCGGGCTCGCACGAGATGCGACGCGATGCTGGCTGTGTCACGCCGGCGTGGAGCCCGGCGCACCCGATGACGGCCCCGCCGACCTGGACTTCCTTCCCCACCCGGCTCACGTCTGGACCGGGCCGCTCGCCCGAGCGCCCATGGTGCTCGAAAACCCTGATCCCGTCCACCGACCTGTCTACTCGCGGTGGCGCAGGGGGATCTTCACGTTCCGGGGCGAGATCAAGATGATCATGACCCTGCTCGTCGTCTTGGCCGCCATCCTCCCGTACGCCGCTACCGGAAGCCGCACAGTCCTCCTCCTGTTCGGAGTACCTTTCGGCCTGATGGCGGTGTGGTCCTTGAAGCACATATGGAGACGAGCCCGGGTCGGGTGAACGGTCCGCCTCCGCCCCGCCCGCCATTCGCAGATCGGCTCTGGTCCCTCCTCAAGGTGCGCAGGCGAACCGGCCGATGGGTTCAGTGATGGCTCGGTGTACGACCTGTGGGGCGCTTCTCGGCCCTGACGCGGAATGGTGCGGGCAGTGCTATGCGATGGTCCGCGCGCCCGGACCTGATCGGCCCGGCGCTTCGCCCGCTCCGGTCGGGCCTGCCCAGGTGCCTCCGGTCAGCCCCAACGGGGACTCGGCAGCGCCTCCGGCCTCGGCGGTTCCGCAGGGATCGACCGCGACACCAGCACTCGCGGCGGCCGCGGCCATTGCGGCGATCCCCCCCGACCTCCAGATCACCTTGGCATCGGGATCCTCGAGCAGCGTGACCTCGCTGGGGGATCGTGGAAAAACGTTCATCACGGGGCTGATCGTTCTCGTGGCTGCGGGCTCGGACGCCCTGTTCTTCCCGTACGCGAAGTACATGGTCGTCTACGGGATCTTCGTCAGCGTCCTCTCGGGCCTCGCCATCTCAAGGGTGTGGGCCCGCCGGTCAGTGAAGCACTGAGGTCAGCACGCAGAGATCGGCTCGGCCCGCCGCCAGGAGCGTGTTGACCTCGTCGCGGGTCGTGATGTTTCCCCCCACCAGCGTGGGAACCCCGACTTCGTTGCGAACCCGGTCGCTGTACGACGCCAGGAACATCCGCCCGTACACCGGGCTGGCTCGCATCGTGGTCTGGCCGGCCTGAACCTGGATCAAGTCGCAGCCCCGCTCTTTCAGCATCTTGGCCGCCGCGACCCCGTCGCCCGCGTCGAGCCCCCCTCGGGCCCAGTCCGTTACCGAGAGAGACACGGCCAGCGGCCTTTCCTCCGGCCACGCGGCTCGGACCGCCTCGAGGATCTCCAGCGGGAAGCGGATTCGGTTCTCCAGGCTGCCCCCATACTCGTCGGCGCGTCGGTTGGACAGAGGGGAGATGAAGCTCGCCGGGAGGTATCCATGGGCGAAGTTCAGCTCGAGCAGGTCGAAGCCCGCGAGGGCAGCCATCCGGGCCGAGCCGACGAATCTCTCCCTCACCCCATCCATGTCGGCCCGGTCGATCTCCTTGGGCACCTGACCCCTCGGCGCGTACGGGATTGCAGAGGCCGACACGAGCGGCCAACCGCCCTCCCGGAGTGGCCGGTCTACCCCCTGGCGCCTCGAGCGGGTCGCACCCCGGCGCCCTGCATGCCCGAGTTGCAGCGCGAGGATCGCCTTGCCATGGGCGCGAACCCTCTCCACGATGCCGGCCCAGGCCTCGCCCTGGTCTTCGCGCCACAGCCCCGCCGAGCCGGGGGTGATCCGGCCATCGGGAGAGACCGCCACGAACTCGGTGAGAACCACTCCGGCGCCCGTCTTCACGGCCTCGATCAGTTGTTCCGCGG
Organism: Actinomycetota bacterium; assembly: GCA_036505215.1. GTDB lineage: Bacteria > Actinomycetota > UBA4738 > UBA4738 > UBA4738 > DASXTW01. The sequence goes on from DASXTW010000226.1 coordinate 4,867, forward strand.
CCTCGGGTCCCGGACTTCCGTCCACGGCGTCGTCCTCTCCTGGAGATGCCAGCGCGACCCGGTTCGGAGCGATGATTCCCCTCAGGGCGAAGGGCGAGAACATCGGGGGTGGCGCCACCAGTGCATGGGCTCCGTCGTCCAGCGTCGCGCCCCGAGCGGTGGCGGCGAACCATCCGTCGACGCGGCCCACCAGGTCGGGATCCCGGCGTTGCAGCTCCAGATGGGTGATCCTCCCGCTCCTGGTGAGCAGGTTGAAGGCGAACTGCACCGGCTCGAAGCTTCTGTAGCGGCTGACGCCCTCGAAGTATGCGGCGCTCTCGGTCGCGGCCTGCTGGAATCGATCCACCACGGGCTGGCGCTCCATCTCGTACTCGGTGAGCGCAGCACTCAGGTCGCCCGCCTTGCGCTCGAGCGCCTCGGCCAACGAGATGGCGTCTTCCATTGCCAGCTTCGTCCCCGACCCGATGGTGAAGTGCGCGGTGTGAGCGGCATCGCCGAGCAACACCATGTTCCCGTGGTGCCATGTCTCGCACTTCACCGTAACGAAGCTCATCCAGACCGATCGATTGGAGAGAAGCGAGTGGCCCTGAAGGTCCTGGGCGAACAGCTTCTGGCAGAAGGCGACGCTGTCCTCCTCGCTGGCACCGTCGAGCCCGGCCCGTCGCCAAACGGGCTCCGGGCACTCCACGATGAACGTGCTGGTCTCGGCATCCACCGGATACCCGTGGACCTGAAACAGGCCGTGCTCGGTCTCGCGGAAGATGAACGTGAACGCCTTGAACACGAGATCGGCCCCGAACCAGGCGTACTTGGTGCGATGGACGTCGAGGCTCGGCTTGAACACCACCTCGTGCGTCCGGCGGACCAGGCTGTTCACGCCGTCCGCTCCCACCACCAGATCCGGGCGCCCGAACTGTGAGACGTCGGCCAGCTCACGCTCGAACGAGAGCTCCACGCCGAGCTCGGCGCACCGTCCTTGGAGGATCTCCAGCAGTCGCTTACGGGCGATGGCCGAAAACGCGTGGCCCCGCGACCGGACGGTCTCGCCTCGATACCGCACATCGATGGCCGTCCACTTGGCGAACGTTTCGGTGATCTCGTCGAAGGTCTGACGGTCGGCTTCTCGCAGGGCACCCAGGGTCTCCTCGGAGAACACCACCCCCCAGCCGTAGGTGGCATCCCGTGGGTTTCGCTCGATGACGGTGATCCGGTGGGAGGGCTGAGCCTTCTTCGCCAACAGGGCGAAGTACAGGCCGGCTGGCCCGGCGCCCACCACGACGATCCGCACCGCGTCCGAACTCCTAGGCCAGGACCTCGCCCAACAGGTCGAGCTGGCCGAGGTCGGGAACCGTGGGGAACAGCACGAGCTCGTCGCATCCTGCTTCCTCATATCCGCGGACGAAATCGACCATGGCCTGCGGACTGGTCAGGTTCGCGGCGGCGATCTTGTCGGCGAACGGGCCCGTGAACGCATAGTAGTCGCGGAGGTAGGCGGCACCGAGGTCAACAGCGTCATCTCCGAGAGCGAAGTACCCCTGGCCCCACAGCTGAGGTCGACCCGGCCGGCCGGTGTCCGCCCATGCAGCCAGGGCCCGGCCGGTGGCTCCGGCGAAGGCTCGGGGAGGTCCGCCCCCGTGGACGTAGCCATCGCCGTACCGCGCCATCCGGGCGAAAGCCTCGCCGCTCGATCCTCCGACCAGGACGATGGGACCTCCGGGCCTGGCCGTTCGGGGGCCGAGCTTCCCCTCTTCCCAATGCTCGCGGATGGCCACCAGCTGTTCGGTCAGGACCTCGCCTCTGGCCCGGTGATCGATGCTCAGCGTCTCGTAGTCGTCGTGCCTGGCGCCGATGGACAGGCCCAACACCAGCCGACCGCCGGAGAGGGCGTCGATCGAGGCAGCCTGCTTGGCCAGGACGGCGGCGCGTCGCATCGGCCCGATCGCCACCATCGTGACAAGACCGATGGTGGAGGTCGCCGCCGCTGCCGCGGCGAGCGTCACGAAGGGGTCGATGTTGTCGTACGCCGCGCGGTCGAGGACCCCCAAGCTGGTGAAAGGCCCCGCCTCGGCTTTTCTGGCCCAATCCACGATGAGCCGGCCGTCGATGCCCGGGTTCGTGTTGGGCAATCCGACCCCCACCCTCATGCGTGCAGAATAGGGCCCGATGGTCGAGCCCATCCAGACGCCTTCGCCTGCCAGCATCATGGTCCAGCGCCGGATCGAATGGCCCGACACGGACGCCTCGACCAACTACCACAACACGGCCGCCTTTCGGTTCATCGAGGTCGCGGAGACGGCGCTCCTGGAGCGACTGGGGTTCCTGGACGATGTGTACGGGCGGCTGCCCCGCGTGCACATCGAGGCGGATTTCCTGCGGGCCCTGCGCTTCCGGGACGTCGTGGACATCCAGCTCGCCGTGGCAGCCGTCGGAGCGAGCTCGATCACCTACGAGTTCGAGATGCGGTGCGAGGGAGAAGTAGCCGTGCGAGGACGGGCGGTGGCGGCATTGCTGTCCGCATCAGGCGGCAAGCCGGTCCCGTGGCCCGAGGAACACCGGAAGCTCCTCCTCGCGGCCGGCCCTCAGGCTCCCGAGCGTCTCGTCGTCGGCTGAGATGGCCGCGGCCGCTGAGGAATGGACCGAGGCCCTGGCCTCGTGGGCCATCCCCGACGAGATCCTGGCCAAGGCCCCCGAGCCCCCTTGGCACTTCCCGGTGAAAGTGTTCGCCCGGCGCGCCGAAGCGGCTGCCCGATCGGAGCTCACGTTCTCGAACCTTCGCGCCTTCGAGGCCCTGCCGGAGGGGGGCACCGTGCTCGACGTGGGATGTGGGGGCGGTGCGGCGTCCCTCCCCCTCTCGGCCAGAGCCTCCGGGCTGATCGGGGTGGACACCTCCATGGAGATGCTGGACGCGTTCCTGGAGAACTCGCGCGCGGCCGGCGTGGAGGCGGAGGCGATCGAGGGGGCGTGGCCAGAGGTAGCACAGCAGACGCCCATTGCCGACGTCGCCGTATGCCACCACGTGATCTACAACGCCTCGGACCTCGCCGCCTTCGCCCTCCGGCTCACCGACCATGCCCGCACGCGGGTGGTGGTCGAGCTGACCCAGCATCATCCGACCAGCGACCTCAGTCCCCTGTGGCTCCGTTTCCACGGTCTGACACGACCGAGCCGCCCGACCTCGGACGACGCCGAGGCCGTCCTTCGGGAGCTCGGCCTCGATCCGGAGCGCCGGGATTGGAACGCGCCCCGGCCGGGCGGCTATGAGTCCGTCCAGGAGATGGTCGCGCACGTCCGCCGGTTGGTGTGCCTTCCGGCAGAGCGAGACCCTGAGATCCGTGACGCGATCGCTCATCGCGTCGTCGAGCGCGACGGCCGATTCGGGTTCGCCGACCGTCCGGTCACGACGCTGTGGTGGGAGGGTTCGGCGAGTTGATCCTGCTCTGCTCGCTCGCCCAGAGGCGGGCGGAGGCGATCCGCTCGGGCGGCGTGGGATGGGTGAAGGCCATGAGGTAGACGAGCCTGGGCGGATCGACGTCCAGCAGGTTGGCTTCGGCCAGGGCCCGGAACGACGACTCGAAGACCTCAGCGTCCTGGGTCATTTCCAGCGCAAAACGATCTGCGGCGGACTCCCATCTCCTCGAGAGAGCGGCGGCGACAGGCATCCCCATGAGCTGCAGGGCGCCGGCGACGAGCAGGACGAACGGGACCACCTTGGGATCGCCGGGACCCGAGGCCCGTATCGCTCGCAGCATCAGCGGGAATTCGAGCAGCGCCCACAGCAGCAGCACCGCGCCGACTGCCCCAGCCATCCCTATGGCAGTCCACCAGGCCACGTGGCGCATGCGGCGATGCCCCAGCTCGTGCGCCGCAACGAGCCGCACTTCCGGCGGCTCCGCCCGGGTCAGGAGCGTGTCGTACAACACCACCCGCCGGGTCTTCCCCAAGCCCGAGACGTAGGCGTTTTCCTTTCGGGTTCGCCGGCTGGCGTCCGCAACAAGGACGTCACGCACGGGAACCCCGGCTCGCTCGGCCATACCGCGCAGGTCGTCCACCATCGCCGTGTCATCGAGCGGCCGAAACCGGTTGAAGATCGGCTCCAGCACCAGCGGTGCGAGGAAGCTCAGGAACAGCACGATGGCCGCCGCACCGGGGACCACTACGGCCGGCCATCGGCCGGGGATCAGGTGGGCGACGGCGAGGAATCCGAACAGGGCCCCAGTCGCCAGGACCTCGCTCACCGCCAGGCCCTTCAGGCGATCGAGGAACCAGCCCCTCGCGGTCTGGGTCGAGAACCCCCATCGCTTCTCGTGGATGTGGCCGCGCCAGTAGGAGAGAGGAAGGCCGATCACCCATCCGAGAGCCACCACGAGGGCCGGCCACGCCACCGCCTCGGCCCAGAAGGGCAGTCCGTTCAGCCACGTGCCGATCCAGTCGCCAGGAGGCCCGATCGCGAGCAAGGCCAGAAGCGTGAAGTCCAGCACCAAGTCCAGGAGGAGCAGAGAGTACAGAGGCCGGTGGTATCGCCGGGCTCGCTCCACCTGCTCCGCCGTGAAGTAATCGAGCGCGTTGGCCATCGAACGCCCGGAATCGTACGGTGAACGGCTGAGCGCCGGTCAGGAAGCCCGGCGGGAGACGTAGTCCCGGATCACGAACTCTCCGAGCCCTTCCCCGGCGGTGAAGAAGACCCGCCCTCTGGTCAACCGGGCAAGTCGTTCCATGAACCTGGTCAGCCCGGGGGTCTGCTCCAGCATGAACACGTTGATCGTCACCCCGGCCCGCGCGAGTCGCATGGCCTCGGTGAGCGTGCGCTGGATGGTCTCCGGGACAGGTGGCCAGTTGAACTCGGCGACGCCGTTCTCGAGGTGAGCGGTGGGCTCACCGTCGGTGACCATGATGACCTGCTTGGTCGCCCTCCGATGGTCGGAGAGCAGGCGCCCGGCCAGGTTGAAGGCGTGCTGCATGTTCGTCCCGTAGACCCGCTCCCACCCGGCGCCGGCCAGATCCTCCGGCCTCATCCGCCTGGCGTAATCGGAGAACCCGATCAGATACAGGGTGTCGTGGGGGTACCGCCCTTCGATCAGGGCATGCATGGCGAGGGCCATCCGCTTGGCGGGAACCCAGTGTCCCCGCAGGGGCATGGAGAACGACAGATCCAGGAGAAGGGCCGTAGCCGACTCGGTCCTGGTCTCCGACTCGACCAGCTCGAAGTCCTGCGGTTGCAACCGGGGGCGGGGTGATGGTCCTTCTCGGACCAGGGCGTTGAACACCGTTCTCTGCACCGCTATCGGCCCCGAGTCACCAAAGCGCCACGGCCGGGTCGCCCCGGTGGACTCGGCCTCCCCACCTGCCTGGCGGGCGTCGTGAGCGCCTTCCCGGTCTCTCTTGAGCTGGTCGAACAGCCGCACCAGGGCTCGTTCTCCGAGCTTGCGGGCTCCCTTCGGAGTGACCTGCAGCCGACCTCCCGCCCGAGTCACCAGGCCGGCATGCTCCAGGGCCCGCTCGATCTCGCGAAGTCGTCGAAGATTCCGGACCGCGTCTTCTCCGAGGGTCCGATGCAGCCTCTCCTCGTCCACGTCCTCCAGCGAGGCCCCCGCATAGTCCGCCCGCATGGCCCGATCCAGCTCCTCGTAGTCGGAGAGTCGTTCGAGGGCGTCAACGGTGGCCTGCATCGGCATGGCCTCCTCGCCACCGGCCAGGGCGGGCTCCTCCCACGGCATCTCCGGGAAGAGGCCGGACAGCGCCCCAGCCAGCCGGTCCACCTGGAAGGCCAGGTCCATGTCCTCGAGGACCTCCCTGGCCAGGGCCTCGAGCTCGGAGCGCTGCTCCGATGAAAGTGACGCCAGCAAGCGCGAGAGCGCGGCCATCCGCCGGGCCATCTGCTCGAGCAGCTCGTCCAGCGTCCGCGGGTTGTCGGGGAAGAAGTCCCCATATCGCTGCATGAACCCGTCGAAGTCGTACTGCTCACCGCGGTCCCCGGCCTCGATCATGTCGTTCAGCTCGGCCAGCATGTCCTTGAACCTCTTGAGCTGCTCGGGCGAAAGGTTCCGCATCCCCTCCGCCATGCTCCGGAAGTACGACCCGAGGACCTGGTCCTTCAGCCACTCCATGAGCTTGTCGAACTTTCGCTGCGCCTGCGGATCGACGAACCGGTAGTCCTTGAGCTCCTTGATCTGGCCCGCCGGATCGGAGGGAAGGGAGTCCAAGAGCTGCTCGCGGAAGCGCGCGTCGTCTTCGGCCCTGAACGAGAGCGTGCGTCTCTCGGTTTCCAGGATCTCGTCGAGTCGCTCTTGGATCTCCTGAAGCGGTCCCTCCAGGTTCAGCTGCTCCCGTTCCCGCCGGCGAGCCTCGCGGAGTCGCGCCCGCAACGCGTCCATCCCTGTGAACCGGCCCCGCATGCCCTGGCGAAGGAGGCGCGAGAGGGCCCGGTCGGCGCCCTGTCCGGACAAGAGATCCTCCGACATGGCATCGAGGAGGTCGGCCGCCGACAGATCGGGCCCGAGCGGATCCTGGGTGCCGTCCCACCGCGAGTAGCGAAATCGCATGGCACGAGGGTACGACGGTTCGGGAGAATAGGTCCCGTGGCCGAGCCGGACCAGAATGGGAAGCCTGTGATCGCACCTTCCATGCGCGAGGAGCGCAAGGTGGTTACGGCCGTGTTCGCCGACGTCGTCGGTTCCACAGCCCTGGGGGAGCGCCTGGACCCGGAGGAAGCCAAGCTCATCGTGGGAGAGGCGGTATCCCGCATGGTCCAGGCGGTCGAGGAGTTCGGCGGAACGGTCAAGGATCTGGCCGGTGACGGCGTCCTGGCGCTGTTCGGGGCTCCGATCTCGCACGAGGACGACGCCGAGCGAGCGGTCCGGACGGGGCTCAGGATCACCCAGGAGATCGAGAACTACGCCGGGGAGGTCTCCAGGGCCTGGGGCATCGAGGGGTTTGGGGTTCGGGTCGGGGTGAACACCGGCTCCGTCGTGCTCGGCGCCATGGGGACGGGCGGGCGCGTGGAGTACGGAGCCTTTGGAGACACCGTCAACACCGCCGCCAGGCTCCAGGCCGCCGCCGAACCGGGGACGGTGCTGGCCGGACCGGCCACGTTCCGCATCATCGAGGCGTTGTTCGAATGGGGAGATCCCCGGGCTCTGGACCTCAAGGGGAAGTCCCAGCCGGTGCAGGCGCGCGAGGTGAAGGGGGCACGGCCCGGCGCGACCAGGGCACGAGGGCTGCGCCGGTTCCAGGCGCCTCTGGTTGGGCGCGAGCGCGAACTGGCAGCCTGCCGCCGGGCCGTCGGCGATGTTGTTGCCGGCTCGGGAGGCATCCTGTTCCTCGCCGGCGAGGCCGGGATCGGCAAGAGCCGGCTGCTTACCGAGATGCGCGACCTCCTCCAGACTCTCGGCGAAACTCCGGATCGCCCGCCCGCGTGGTTGGAAGGTCGGTGCGTCTCATACGGCGAGTCGCTCCCCTACTGGCCGTTCCGCGACCTCCTTCGCGAGTGGCTGGGTGCGGGCCCGGACCTGCCGGAGCTGCGCGTCCGGGTCGCCCTTCGGAGAAATGTGGAGCAGCTCTTTGGGGATCGGGTCCTGGAGATCTATCCATACCTGGGGGCGATGATGGGGCTCGCTCTGGAGCCGGAGGCGGCCGCGCGATTGGCCGAGCTTTCCCCCGAGGCTCTCCAGTATCGAACGTTCGAGGTGGTCGGCACCCTGATCGGGAGGCTTGCCGAGGACCGTCCAGTGGTCGTGGCCCTCGAGGACCTGCAGTGGGCCGATCCCACGTCGATCCAACTCGTCGAGCGACTCCTGCCGATCACCGAGGAGGCGGCCGTTCTGCTGGCATTCACCCAGCGACTCGAGCGCGACCACCCATCCTGGCAGGTCAAGGAGCATGCCTCTCGGCAGTTCCCCCACCGGACGCGCGAGATCTTCCTCGAGTCACTTTCCGAGGAGGCCGACCGGGAGCTGCTCCATGCGCTGGTGGGGGCGGGAACCTTGCCGCCGGAGCGGGAAGCCAGCGTTCTGGCGCACGCGGAAGGTAACCCCTTCTATCTGGAGGAGCTGATCGGGTCTCTGGTCGATGCCGGGGCCGTCGTCCGAGCGGAGGATGGCTGGCGGTTCGACCACGAGGTCCGGATCGAGCTTCCCGAGACCGTGGAGAAGGTGATCCTGGCCCGAATCGACCGGCTGACCCCGCGGTGCCACGACGTGCTGACCGCAGCATCGGTGCTGGGGCGGAGGTTCGGTCTCCCGCTGCTGGAGGGCGTCACCGGCGAGGACGGGGAGCTTCGCGACGTACTCTCCGAGCTCCAGCGGCTCGACCTGATCCGGGAGGGGCGCCGGTGGCCCCAGCCGGAGTATCGCTTCAAGCACGCCCTGATCCAGGAGGCCGCCTATCGAACGATCCTCGGGGAGAAGCGAACACAGTTGCACCGCAAGGCAGCCGAGTGGCTCGAAGGCCGGCACGCCGAGAACCGGGAGGAAGTCTTCGGCATCCTGGCCCACCATTGGCTGGCCGCGAGCGACGAGGACAAGGCCATCGCCTACCTCACGCGGGCCGGCGACAAAGCCAGGCTGGAGTACGCCCTGGACGAGGCCATCGGCCACTATCGCGAGCTGCTTCCGCTGCTCGAGCGCCGGGGTGAGGAGCAGGCCATCGCGCTCGTCCAGTTCAAGCTGGCCCTGGCCCTTCACACCTCGCTCCGATTCGCCGAGGCGAACGAAACCTATCAAAACGCGTTCGAGCACTGGCAGCCGCCCGAAGCGTGGCCCGGACTCCCGGATGCGCGGCAGGCTCGGCTTCGTATCGCCACGAGCTTCCTGCCCAACGATCCCGATCCGAAATCCGCCATCGCCTGGCCGAACACCCAGCTCTGCATGCAGCTCTTCGACCGGCTGGTGGAGCAATGGCCGGAGCGAACGATCGTGCCCTCGCTGGCCGAGAGGTGGGAGATCTCGGACGACGGCCTTCGCTATGTGTTCCACCTTCGAGAGGGCCTGCGCTGGTCCGACGGACAACCGCTCACCGCGCGCGACGTGGAGTTCGGCATCAAGCGAGTGCTGAACCCGGAGAGTCCGGGGTCCTCGGTGGCCATCTACTTCGTGCTGGAGAACGGACAGGACTACTACCTGGGGAACAACCGGGACACGGACCGCATCGGGGTCAGGGCGGTCGATGACCGCACCGTCGAGTTCCGGCTGGTCGCACCCGCCCCCTACTTCATGAGCGTGATGAACCGACCCGACGGCGGGCCGCAGCCGAGACACTGCATCGAGGGAGAAGGCGACCGCTGGACCGAGCCGGACCGGCAGGTGGTGAGCGGACCGTTCCGCCAGAGCGTGCGCAGCGAGGACAACCTCGTCTTGGTGCGGCAGGACGCCTACACGGGCGTGCGGCCAGGGAACATCGGCCGCGTTGAGTTCGTGCGTTCGTCCATCGGCGAAGCCATGGGCCCGTACGATCGCGGCGAGCTCGACATCGTTACGGTCCGGTACACGCCGAAGCTGGCGGACGTCATCTTCTCGGCCCCCGAGGACGCGCACGTGGGCGCGGCGACGTGGACCGCGTACCTGGCGTTCGATCACCACCATCCGGACACGTCGAACGTCGATCTGCGCCGGGCGTTGGCGCATGCGATCGACCGAGAAGCTCTCCAACCCGTAACGCCGGTGAACCTCGTGGTCGCCACAGGTGGAGTCGTCCCTCCTGCCTTGCAGGGCCACACGCCCGACATCGTGCCGCGGTTCGACCCCGAGAGGGCCCGGGCGCATCTGGCCGCCTCCGGCGTGCAAGGCCAGATCACCGTGGCGGCCCTTGACGAGTTCGAACCGATGATCGACGAGATTGCTCGGTGCTGGGAAGCGGTGCTGGGCCTCCGTGTGGAGACTCGCCTGTGGACCTGGAGGGAAGCGACCCGCCACGCGCCCCTCTCGGTCGCTCCCATCGTCGTGGCCGGCTGGTTGCCCGGATACCCGGACCCGGAGTACTACCTGCGCCTGTTGTTGCACTCGGACAGCAGGACCAACGAGGGCGGCTTCTCCTACCCCCCATTCGACGAGCTGATCGAGCGGGCCCGGCAGGAGCGAAGCGACCGATCCCGGCTGGAGCTCTTCCACGAGGCCGACCGCATGGCGATCGCCGACCAGGTCGCCCTCATTCCCCTGGTGTACGGACGCAGCATGGCGTTCGTGAAACCCTGGGTCAGGGGCTGGTGGGAGTTCGGCAAGACATCGTCGTCGTTCGCCGACCTCGTGGTAGATCCCCAGTCTCCGCGAGCCTGAGTCGAGGCCCTGCTAGGGAAGCCCCAGGCCGGTCGTCAGCGCCCGCAGGGTGAGGCCGAACAGGAAGAACCCGGCGATGGCGAACACCTTCCACGTGTCCTCTTCGTTGTCGAGCCCTCGTCCGATGACGTGGGCAATCACCAGGACGATGGCCGGGAACACGCTGCCGTACAGCAGGTGCAGGGTGGATGGAAGCCGACGGCCGGTGGCGAGCAATGTGATTCCCGCGATGAGCTGGAGGACCAACACCACTTGGAGAACGGCCAGAATGCGCCAGAACCAGCGATTCGGCTCGCGCTTGACGATCAGCGCCACCAGCCCCCATAGGGGAAGGATCGCGGCGAGGCCGACGACCGAGTAGCCAATGGCTTTGTGAACGGTGGGCATGCGGCGAGGAGCCTAGCAGCGCGGCAGGCGTGTCCTGAGCTCCATCGGTCAGTCGACGCAGCGTGCCGTGATCCGGGTCGGCTCCCAGTGGGGTGCGTTGATGGCATCCCCGACGAACCACGGATCCCGCTCGCGGTCGAAGTACACGGCAACGGCCAGGAAGTTCTTCGGCAGGTGATAGGCCTCGGCCGCCCGTGGTCGCATCCCAGCGTCCTGATATGAGCCGTGTACCCGTTGATACGGGCGCGGCGGACCGCGTCGTCGAGCTCCGCTGGGCCCGATCCGGGTCGACGATGCGGATCGCAGCCTCCTTGGAGCGAATTCGATCGGGAGGTAGAGGCTTCCCCTGAGGAGTACATGCGACCTCGATGAGGCCTGGAGCTACGAGCCATCGCTTCTCCGTCAAACCGGGAGGGGCCGAGTTGTCTCCGGGGCCGACGAACTCCGAGTGCATCCCACGAGCAGCATCAGGCCCCGCCGCATGCAGCACCATGAAAGTTGTACGTAATGGAGGAGTGCCTGGGCGCATTCGCTCAGGCTTGACCGTCAGTTCCCGCGGCTGAGCCCTTCGTACCGGTACGCTCCCGTTCGCCCGCCGGAATCCTTGTTCAGGCGGCGGGACAGGTGCAGCCCTTCGAGCGCCAGCTCCAGGGCAGAGGCAGCCACTCCGGGGCTCTCCTCCTCCACTCCCAGCCGTCCCAGCAGCTTCCCCAAGCCGGGAAGATCGCCGAACTGGCCGAGGAACTGGGTCGCCGGCGTGAGGTCGGAGGTTTCTGCGGCGAACTGATCGTCGAACTTGCCCAGGATCGACTGGAAGTCGAAGCCGGCCAGCCTCCGGCGGAATACCTCGAGGACAGCGTTTTTCGCCGCCCGAAGAAGGATCTCTTGCTCCCGGCCCTCCTCGATGGCGTCGAACTCGACCCGCCCGAGCGATCCCGCCAGGACCGCCGGGAGATCGACCAATCTCGGCACGGCCTCGGGCTCCCCGGTCCTCGCTGCCCGGCGAACGGCCGCCGCGATGAGAGTTTCGACGTTGCCGATGGAGTACCGCACCGAGACCCCGCTCAGTTGGTTGATCTGGGGGGCCCGCCGAAGCTCCGCGGTGAGCGCGGCCAGGACCTCCTTCATGAACGGCGGCACCCGGACGACGGCTCCCACTCCCTCGGGAGGGGGCCGCGCCTCCTGGTCCATGATGGCGATCTCGTCGCCCAGTGTGTCCGGGTAGTGCGTCCGGACCTGCGTGCCGAACCGGTCCTTGAGAGGCGAGACGATGCGGCCCCGGTGCGTGTAGTCCTCGGGATTGGCCGTTGCCACCAGCAGCAGGTCGAGCGGCAGTCTGACCTGATAGCCGCGGATCTGCACGTCTCGCTCCTCCAGGATGTTGAACAGGGCCACCTGGATCCGCTCGGGGAGATCCGGCAGCTCGTTGATGGCCACGATGCCGCGGTGGGTCCGAGGGATCAGCCCGTAATGGATGGTCAGCTCGTCGGACAGGTATCGCCCCTCGGCCACTCGGATGGGGTCGACGTCGCCGATCAAGTCGGCCACGCTGGTATCCGGAGTGGCGAGCTTCTCCGCATACCGGCGGTCCCGGGGAGCCCAGTCGATTGACACCGCGTCACCCTCGGCCGACGTCAGAGCTCGGCATCGCGCGCAAATGGGACGAAAGGGATGGTCGTTGATCTCGCAGCCGGCGACGACCGGTACGAGTTCGTCAAGTAGATTGACCAAATGGCGGATCACCCGCGTCTTGGCCTGCCCCCGCTCGCCCAGCAGGATGAGATCGTGGCCGGCCAGGACGCCGCGTTCCATGGTCGGGATGACGGAATCGTCGAAGCCGATGATGGAGGGAAAGAGGGGCTCGTGACGGTCCAGCTTCAAGAGCAAGTTTCGCTGGAGCTCCTCCTTGACCGTCCGATCGCTGTGGCCGGAAGCACGGAGCTCGCCAATGGTTGTTGGGCGGGACGTGGCACACATACGGTTTCCCAGGGTACCCGGAAACCGGAGATTAGGACCCCGACGACCCCTGAGCAGGTCCGATGATCTGCATGCTCGACGCGATGGCCTCGAGCAAGCGGCGGTTCGCGGGGATGTCGCCATTCAAGGCGACCTGGTAGACGATCCCCGACTGCGACCAGCGGAGGATGACGTGCCCGCCCAGGGGCGGGGGGCCGCTGGGACAGGTGAGGAGCACAGCGCGAACGTCTTGGTCCAGGTCCGGGACCGAGAGCTGAACCCAGCCAACTCGCCTCGTCTCGGGACACTCGAGCGCGTAGCGAGCATCTGGATCGGCGCCGAGAGCCTTCCTCCTGAAGGCGCTTATGACGAGATGGGAGCCTCCGAAGGCCCCGGCTCCATAGCCGGGAGGGACGGCGAAGCCCGCCTGGTCGAGGAGAAAGGCCCGATCGTAGAGACAGGCCGGACGGGTGTAGCGGCCGAACGAGGCGGGGTCGCCGCACCGCGGTGGGCCTGATCCCAGGCCAGGGTTCGGCATCAGCATCGGACATGGAACGGCGAACCCGAGCCGCCGAGAGGCCCGATCGCACATCAGCTCGAACGTCTGATAGTCCATCGGGACCAGATAGACACCGTCCACTATCACCGACCCCTGAGGGGGCAGGGCCAGCGTGTAGCCGGCCTTTTCGGCTCGAGTTGGCGTGGCGTAGCAGCGGTCGGGCTGAACCTGCCGGTCTGGAAACAACGGATGGTTTGGCGGGTAGTAGTGATATGCGCGGGCTGCATATGCGGCGTACGGCCAGCCCGGCGGGCACAGATAGACGCTCCCCGTGACCAGGGGAGCACGACCTCCAGCGGATGCCGGCGGGGTAGGCGAAGGCCCGGCGCTTCGGAGACCTTCTTCGCCGAACTGCCCCAGAGCCCAGAGAGTTGACCACCCCGCCAACACAGCCAGAATGGCGAAGAGGAACCTCATCGGCCGGTTGAATGCCATCCCGTCCCTTCCCATCTAGCAAGACGGTCCTGGAGGCTCGGTCGTTCTTGCTTGGGGCCCTGGTCGGCGCCCCTCCGCAGGCGACTCGCTCCTCGGCCATGAGTGGAACAGAATGGGAGCTTGAGCGCCCCAGTCATTGATGCCATCCGACCCGTGCTTTCGCCGTGACCACGTTACGCGTCGTGAGGGTGCAGGGCACGCCGGCAGAGCGAGGACGCCAGCTCGGCAGAGAGCTCGGGGATCTCATCGAGCGGTCCCTGTCCTTCTATCAGGGGTACCTGGAGCGCCGGGGATTGAATCCCACCGAACTGGAGGACTTGCTGGCCCCCTATCTGCGAGCCGCGGCCCGGGGCCTCCCCGAGTACGTGGAGATGATCAGGGGTCTGGCCGCAGGGGCGATGGCATCGTTCTGGGAGATCTTCGCCGTGAACGCCATCGAGGAGCTGGAGTCTCAGCCCGGTGCCGGCGGGGCGGTCTCGTTCCTGGAGGAGCCCGGTGGCGCCGGGCCCGAGATACAGCCTCGCCGTCCGCGAGTCGACCGGTGCTCGTCGTTCACGGTGGCCGGGCCCGGCCTCACGCTCCTCGGACACAACGAGCAGTGGCTGGCTGGGGACCGCGGAAACGTCGCCGTGGTGATCGAGGAACCCGCAGAGGGAGGCCCCATTGTGGTCTCTCCAACGGTCGTCTGCTGCTTGCCGGCCGTTGGGATGAACGATCGTGGCGGGGCCCAGGCCATCCAGTCGCTGGCCGCCTCGGACGAGCGGGTCGGGATCCCCCGGGTGCTCGTTTCCCGCCATGCGCTGGACGCGGCCGACCGGACGGATGCCGTTCGCCGGGCCACGGTCTCCGGGCGGGCCGGTGGATATGGGCACGTGCTGGCGTTTCGGGGTGGGGACGCCTTCACCGTCGAGACCACGGCTCGTCGCCATTCGCTTCTCTCCGGTCCCGGCCCACACACGAATCACTATCTCGATCCCGCCCTGGCTGCCTTGGCTGGACCCCCCTCGGCCGGGAGCGCAGCTCGCTACGCTCGGCTGCTGGAGCTGATCGAGGATCGCGGGCCGGACACCCCGGAAGCGGTCATGGACATATTGCGAGACCATGGGGGCGATCCGCACTCGATCTGCCTGCACCCAGACGAACAGGCCGGAGAAGAGGCGGAAGCGGTGCTGTTCTCGATGGTGTGCGACGTGGAGGCGGGCCGGATCTGGGTGGCGCCGGGGAACCCCTGTGTCACACCATATGAGGGGATAGATCTGGATTGGGGGATCCAGGGAGGGTAGCACGCGCGAGCGAAGCGAGCGGGCAGTGCGCACCCCCCTGGCTCGTCAGTGACTCGCCAAAGGCGAGGCACTGAGGAGGAGAAGAGACGGGGGGATCGGAACGATGCGGGGACGACCGCTGCTGTACGAACGGCTGACGTGGCCAGAGGTCCGGCGAGCCGCCGGCGAGAACCGCGTGTGCCTGATCCCGGTGGGAACCCTGGAGGACCACGGTCCCCACTTGCCGGTGGACACCGACGTCCGGATCATCACGGAGATCTGCCGGCGAGCGGCGGAGGAGGCTCCCGACGAGATCGTGCTCCTGCCCACGATCCCGCACGGCTATGACCCTCACCACATGGACTTTCCCGGACCGATCTCGATCGCCTGGGACACGTTCACGAAATACTGCAAGGACGTGGGGACGTCGCTGGCCCACCACGGCTTCACCCGGATGCTCTACTACAACGGACACGGGTCCAACCAGAACCTGGTGGAGATGGCGGCGCGTCTCACCATGATCGACCACCCCGGCGTGCTGGCCGCGGCCGCCTTCTATCTGGTGAGCAGAAAAGGGATCGAGGCCGTCGAGGAGATCCGAGAGTCCGATTTTGGCGGCATGGCCCACGCCGACGAGCTGGAGACATCGATCTACCTGGCCATCGATCCCGAGGCCGTGGATATGTCGAAGGCCGTGGACGAGCAGGGCTATCCGGCTGGTGAGAACGCTCGCCTCGAGTGGTGGGCCGATGGACCGCTCCGGCTCATGCCGTGGTGGTCCTCGTTCAGCCGGACGGGCGTGCAGGGTTCGCCCACCCTTGCGACGGCGGAGAAGGGCAAGGCATTCCTCGAGGCCGCCGTGGCCGAGTGCGTGGGCTACGTGCGGGAGCTGCTGGAGAAGCCATTGCCGGAGCGCAAGCCTCCACAGGAGACGCTTTCCTGATCCGGCCGGCGAAGGCAGATCGGGCATGAAAGCCGCCTCGTTGTTCGGCAAGCCGCTTCCCAATGGCGGGACGATCGGGGTGGCCGCCCCGTCCAGCCCGTACTTCAACCGGTCGGAGGTGCTGCGCGGCGTCGAATGGTGGGAGAGCCAGGGGTATCGGGTGAAGCTGACGGAGAGCGTGTGGGCTCAGGACGACTACGTCGCCGGCAGTCCGGAGATCCGGGCACGCGACCTGACGGCGATGTTCGCCGACCCCGACGTGGATGTGGTCCAAGGTCTCCAGGGAGGGTTCGGGGCGGTCGAGGTGGTCCCGATGGTCGACTATGACGTGATCGCGGCCAATCCGAAGGCGTTCTGCGGCTACTCGGACATCACGGCCCTGCACGTAGCGATGCTTCAGCGAACCGGCCTGGCCACGTTCTACTCGAACGGACTGATGGGGATGGGGTGGGAGAAGACGCCACAGTTCAACAAGGACCGCCTGCTTTCGGTGCTTCGCGGAAACACGACCGGCGAGATCCCTCGAGACCCCGAGGACCCTTACGTCCGGGCGATCAGCGGCGGGACGGTGAGCGCGCCGATCGTCGGAGGGAACCTGCACTTGCTGCTCCGAAGCGTCGGCACTCCCTATGAGGTGGACCTGGACGGCGCCATCCTGTTCTTCGAATCAGTGCAGACACCTCCCTGGATCCTGGATGGCGATCTCATCCAGCTGAGGGACGCCGGGAAACTCGAGGGCGTGGTCGGAGTGGTCGTGGGAGATATGCATGAGAGCGACTGGAGCGAACAGCGCCCCGAGTGGCCGCGGACCAGGTCCCTCGAAGACGTCCTCGAGAAACGCCTGGGGCCCCTCGGCGTGCCTGTGCTGTACAAGCTGCCGCTCGGCCACGCCAAGCACCTGGCCGCGCTGCCCCTCGGGGTGAGGGCAACGCTGGACGCCGACGCCGGCAAGCTCACGATCGACCAACCAGCCCTCCGCAACTGAGGAGACTGGGCGGCTATAGACGCCGCCACCCCCGCTCGCTCGCGCTTCGCGCTCGATCGCGGGGGGCCCCCGGCGGCTACGCGCCGCCCTTGCCGGCGATGGTGGATTCCTGTGCCAGGCGTACGTCGGCGGTCTGGGGCTTGGCCGCGCCGCCGTCGAGAGAGCCGCGGGCGGTCATGGTGAGGAACTGGTACAGCGTGCTCTCCTGTGGGGACAGGGCCGGGAGGGTCCGGCTGTACCCGATGGGAGCGAGGACCGGCTCCAGGTCGGCCGGATCGAGGTGACAGGGTGCGTAGCTCATCGCCGGATGACCTCCGGCCCGAACGCTACCAGGAGAGCTCCGGGTCGAGGTGCACCGGCTCGCCCTCGACCAGCGTCATCAGGACCTTCGCTCGGCCGATTTCATGAGGTTGGATGGCGAAGAGATCCCGGTCGATGACCGCGAGGTCGGCGAGCTTTCCCACCTCGATCGTGCCGGTCCGGTCGTCGAGGTGATTCACGAAGGCGGACCCCGACGTGAACGCATCGAGGGCCTGCTCGAGCGAGAGCCGCTCGTGGGGCAGGAATGGTTCGCCGTTCTCCTTGCCGTGCGGGACGCGAGTGACCGCCACCTCGATCTCCTTGAGCGGGTCGGGGGTGGTGACCGGCCAGTCGCTGCCCATGGCCAGCCGTCCACCGGCTCGGATGATGCTGCCGAACGGGTACTGCCAGCGTGCCCGCTCCTCATCGAAGTATGGGAGGCAGAGATCTCGCATCTGCCGGTCCATACAGGCCCAGAACGGCTGGACATTCGCTGTCACGCCCAGCTTGGCGAAACGAGGCACATCGTCCGGATGCACCACCTGGATGTGGGCGACGTGGTGCCTGCCGTCAGTCGGACCGTTGGCCCGGAGGGCACACTCGAACGCATCCAGGGCCTCCCTGACGGCGCGGTCGCCGATGGCATGGACGTGGATCTGGAAACCTTCCCGGTCGAGCCCGGTCACATGGCGATTGAGCGCCTCGGGATCGACGAAGGAAAGGCCGCGATTGGACGCCGGGCGGCCGGATGAGTCCAGATACGGAGTGAGCAACGCGGCGGTGAAGTTCTCGGGGATGCCGTCCTGCATGATCTTGATCGAGGTCGGCCGGAATCGGCCGGCGGGTCCTGCGCCGCGCTGCTCGAGTAACTCTTCGATCTGCTCCTCCCCCCGATGGCGGTCCCACCACAACCCTCCAACCACCCTCGCGGTGAGCGCCCCTCTCTCCCCCAACGATCGGTACGCAGCCAGCGTGGCCGGACTGACGTGGGCGTCCTGCCACGCCGTGATGCCCAGCGCGTGCAGGTGCGACTGGGCCGTCAGAAGCGCCGATTCGAGCTGGGCCGGCGAAGGAGGAGGCACGAGCCCCGCCACCAGCTGCATGGCCCCTTCGTGGAGGGTCCCGAAGGGGGTGCCGTCCTCCTCTCGTTCGATCCGGCCGTCCGGGGGATCCGGCGTCTCACGGGTGAGGCCGGCCACCTCCAAGGCTCTGGTGTTGACCCAGGCGCCGTGGCCATCCCTGTTGGGCAGATACACGGGACGATCCGGAACGACCTCGTCGAGAAGCGAGCGGTGCGGGGTTCCCCGGGGGAAGTCCGCGAGCGACCACCCGCCGCCCAGGATCCATGGGACCCCCGGATGGGCCTGGGCGTAGCGTCGGACGGCCTCGATGTAGGCATCCCGCCCGTGAAGGTCATGCAGTGAACACCGGGACATCACCAAGCCACCGCCATCAGGATGGATGTGGGCGTCCTGGAATCCTGGAACCAACATTCGCCCAGCGAGCCGAACGAGGCGTGTCCCGGGGCCGGACCAGCCTGCGACGTCGCGTTGTGGTCCGACGGCCACGATGCGCCCGGCTCGGATGGCGATGTCCTCGACCTGCGCCGGTCGGTTCCCCGTATGGACGCGGGCCCCGTTCAGGACGAGATCGGCCGGGCCGTCGACCTTGCTCACCTTGCGGCCGTTCACATCGAGGCGCTCACGCCACGCGCGCCCCGACCATCCCCACGGCCAGCAACACGATCCCGGCCGCCATCGCCCGAAGCGCTGCTTCCGGCGCGTGCCGAATGACCGACTCGTCCAGCGGCACCTCGGTGCCATCCTCCAGTTGCATGCGCCCCTCGAGTCCCACGACGGTCCGCCGGAGCCTGCGAACAGGAGTGGACAGACGCCGCTGGGCAGCCGACAGCACCAGGCATGCCAGGGTCGCCGGGATCACCGGCCACCGAAACGTCCCTCCCTGCGCGAAGAATCCCGTCGCACAGGGGAAGGCGCCCCAGGAGAGAGCGAACCAGGCGTCGGAGTGGAACCGGCCGCCGTACAGCTCGAGGTTGTAGGCGAGCACGATGAATGCCCCGAACACGATGTATGGCAACAGGACCAGAGAGACCTCGACCACCCCGACCAGTCCGAGGAAGACCGCGCCGATCAGCCCGGCGCCGGCCAATACCTGCAGCGTGCGATCGGGGATGCGAGTCTGCAGCGGGCGACCGGCGTACTCGTCGAGCGCATGAGCGCCGATACCCACGGCGAGAAAGAACGCCACCAGGCTGGCCACGAGCCTCGCCGCCGAGAAACGTGGTGCCAGGGCCGCCCCGATGGCCACGTACGACAGGTGCCAGGCCGTATACGGCGGGTGGAGCAGGGTCACGTAATCGCGCCAGCCTCCCGGCGGGAGGGCGTAAAAGGCCGGCCGGTCATCTCCGCCCATCGAGCCCCCCAGCTGACCCCTGGTTTGACCCCTTCTTCTCTCCTCCTCGACGCTCCGCCTTCGGCGAAGCGTCGACGAGCCAAGGGGTCCGCAGCTGCCTCGCTTCGCTCGTTGCTGCTACCCCCTTGGATCCCCAGATCACCACGCCGGCCCCCAGGCTCATGACTCGGGCCCGAACGTCCGATAGACCCGCTGCCCGCCACATCCCCAGTTGGTCCTCCAGCGGATACCTCTCATAGAACGTCGAGATGCTCGGACCGAGGAATCGGCCTACCTCGTACCACGACCTCGAAAGAAGTCGCCCCACCAGCGGCATGACCCCACGCGTGTACAGGCGCCACCACGCCCGCCAGGCAGCGTTACGGGGGACGTGGAACTCGAGACTTGCCAGCGTCCCTCCGGGACGGAGAACTCGTGCCAGCTCGGCCAGCGTCGAGGCCGGATCGTCGACATACCGGAGCAGGTAGGTGAAGGTGACCGCGTCAAACGTGCCGTCCGGAAAGGGCAGCCACTCGCCCTTTCCCAGGACGAATTCGATGCGGTCGTCGAGGTCTGCCCGACCGACCCGTTCGACCCCTCGCCGAATCATAGGCTCGCTCTGGTCCAAGCCGACGATGCTCGCGAGTGTCCACGTGGCAACTTCGATGGCAACCGCGCCCGTCCCGGTTGCGACGTCGAGGACTCGGCCTCCGGCCGGAGCCGAGACCCGAGAGACCATGAACCGCCTCCACCTGGGGTCCTGGCCGAAGGACAGGAGCGCGCCCATTCGGTCGTAGGTCCTCGGTAGGCCGGCGAAGAGGTCTTGTGCCTGCCTGGATCGGAGAGTGGGCTCCGTCTGAACCCCCTGCATGGCGGGCAGCCTACCCTCTCCCGTGACATGCCACCTTCTCTCGGGTGCGGATAGGATGGGTGTCCAGGGGGGTAGCAGCAACGAGCGAAGCGAGGCAGCTGCGGACCCCATGGCGTCGAGCGATCCGCGACCAAGCGGATCGCTGACGGAAGTGAGGTGCAGAAGATGGCACAGAGAGTGCGGATCACGTACGCCACCATGTCGGCCGACAACCCGGAGCTCCACGCCGCCTACGAGGAGGGCATCGAGACCGCCAAGTCGTGGCTGGGACAGAAGCATCCCTTCTATGTGAATGGCGAAGCCCGTGAAGGGGAGTCCTACGACGAGGAGCGGTCTCCCATCGACCGCGACATCTTGATCGGGTACTTCGGTAGAGCCACTCGCCAGGACACCAAGGACGCCATCGATGCGGCCAAGAAGTTCTTCCCCACGTGGTCGGGCACGCCGTGGCGGGAGAGGGTCGAGATCATGCGGCATGTCGCGGACGCCATCTCCGACCACAGCTCCGAGTACGCGGCGTTGATGGCGATCGAGGTCGGTAAGAGCAGGCTGGAAGCCCTGGGCGACGTGGAGGAGACAGCCGACCTCATCCGCTACTACTGCAAGCAGATGGAGGACAACGACGGCTTCGAGTTCCAGATGGGGGCGCTCTCGGAGAAGGAGCACAACCGCAGCGTCATGCGTCCGTATGGGGTGTGGGCCGTGATCAGCCCGTTCAACTTCCCGATGGCGCTTGCCGGCGGACCCGTCGGCGGAGCGCTGGTCGCCGGGAACTGCGTGGTGCTCAAGCCTTCGCACCAAGGGTATTTCACGGCACTGAAGCTCTACGAAGCGATCCGCGAGGGCGGCGTGCCGGCCGGGGCCTTCCACGTGCTCACTGGCCCGGGTTCGGAGGTTGGGCAGGAGCTCTGGAAGAACCGGAAAGTCGATGGGCTCACCTTCACCGGGTCCTACGCAGTGGGGATGCAGATCTACAAGAAGTTCTCGAAGGACTATCCCAAGCCGGCGATCTGCGAGATGGGCGGTAAGAACCCCACCATCGTGTCCCGTAAGGCCGATCTGGACAAGGCCACGGAAGGCGTCATGCGGTCGGCTTTCGGTTTCTCCGGGCAGAAATGCTCCGCGTGCTCCCGAGTCTTCGTGGAACGCCCGGTCTTCGAGGAGTTCACCAAGATGCTGGTGGACAAAGCCTCCAAGCTGAAGGTGGGCAACCCGCTCGAGCGCGACACTTACATGGGGCCGGTGATCAACGAGAAGGCCGTCGAGACGTTCGAGAACGCCGTGCAGGACGTCAAGCGCGACGGGGGCAAGGTCCTGCTCGGCGGCGACCGCATCAGTCAAGGTGAACTGGCCCGAGGCCTGTTCGTCCAACCGACCATCGTCGAGGCCCCACTGGACAACCGGGTCTGGAAAGAGGAGCTGTTCGTGCCGTTCGTCGCAGTGGCGCCCGTGGCCTCGCTCAACGAGGCATTGAAGCTGGCGAACAAGACCGAGTACGGCCTGACCGCGGGGTTCTATTCACAGGATGACAAGGAGATCCAGAAGTTCCTCGACGGGATCCAGGCCGGCGTGGTCTACGTGAATCGTAAGGCCGGTGCCACCACCGGGGCCTGGCCCGGGATGCAGCCCTTCGGCGGGTGGAAGGGTTCCGGGACCACCGGCAAGGCCGGGGGCGGGCTGCACTACGTCCAGCAGTATCTCCGCGAGCAGAGCCAAACGGTCATCGAGGACTGAGCTCCGGTGGAGGCCGTTCCGTCGGAGGCCCAGGCGGAGATCAGGGCACTGGTCGATGGGCCGAGCCGACTGAGCGAAGTCAGCCGGCACGAGCTCGAGTCCATGGCCGAGCCGCGGCTCGTCACGGAGATCCCCGGGCCTCGGACCCGGGCGTTGATCGAGGCCGACCGCAAGGTGACCAGCCCTTCACTGCCCAGGGCCTACCCTTTCGCTCCAGCCCGGGGCGCCGGCTCGATGATCGAGGACGTCGACGGCAACGTGTTCCTCGATTTCAACGCGGGGATCGCGGTGTGCTCCACCGGGCACACCCATCCGAAGGTGGTCGAGGCGATCCAGGAACAGGCCGAGCGTCTCCTCCACTACTCGGGTGGGGATTTCTACCTGCCGATCTACGCCGAGGTCTGCGCGGAGCTCGACCGGATCACCACGGTAGGTGGCCCGGCGCGCACGTTTCTCACCAACTCCGGGACGGAGGCGGTGGAGGCAGCCATCAAGCTGGCCAGGAACTCGACCGGCCGGCAGTACCTCGTCGCGTTCATCGGGGGGTTCCACGGCCGTTCCTACGGGAGCGTCTCGCTGACAGCATCGAAGGCGAAGTACCACGCGGGGTTCGGACCGCTCCTGCCGGGTGTGCTGCACGCCCCCTTCGGCGTTCCCGTCTCGGAGTTCATCGAGCCCGTGATCTTCAGGCGGCTGGTTCCCCCGAACGAGGTGGCCGCGATCGTCGTCGAGCCCATCCAGGGCGAGGGGGGCTACGTGGTCCCGCCCCAGGGCTGGCTGGCCGAGCTGCGCGAGATGTGCTCGAGGCACGGGATCCTGCTGATCGCCGACGAGATCCAGTCGGGCATGGGCCGGACCGGGCGGATGTGGGCCTACGAGCACGAAGACGTCGTCCCGGACATCGTG
>DASXTW010000227.1:0-15175 GCA_036505215.1 Actinomycetota bacterium
CGAGGGCCCGAACGGTTGAGAGCCCGCATCCGGAAGAAATAGGCGGGCGCCGCGGGAAAGGTTGTCGGAAACCAAGTCGCGAACTCGTCTTCAGATGAAAACTCGAGGAGGCGATTACCTCGCCGCTCCTGCCCGAGGGTGGTTGCAGACTTACCGGTCGAGCCCACAGAGCAGAAGGATCCTCCCCCGTGAGTTGGCAACAGCCGCGTCTCATCAGGTAGTTCGGCGAAGGCTTGGGTCAGCGTTCGGTACTGAGCCCGAGTCAGCGTTTCGGTCATCGAGGGATCGATGAGGTCTGTGCGGGCCGCCCCGCCGGCGATCAGCGAACCGCCGCTGAACAGGACCGGAGCCAGTTCTTCGTTCCGGAACACGTAGCTCACGTGCTCCGGCGTGTGGCCCGGCGAGGCCAAGACATCGATCTGCAGCTCGCCAAGCCGGAGGCGTTCTCCCGGCCTGACGGGCCGATGGGGGAACTGGAGCTCGGACCGCTCGGGTGCGTACACGCGCCCACCCCACGATGCCAGTTCGACGCTTCCCCTGACGAAATCGGCGTGGAGGTGGGTCTCCAGAACCGAGGTGATGCTGAGGTCTCGCTCGGCCGCGGCGGCCAGGTACCGTGCGACGCTTCGATCCGGATCCACGACCACGGCCTCGCCGCCACCTCAGATCCACCAGATAGGAGTTGTTGCCGAGACCCCGCTGGGTGAACGTGATGATCTGCACGCCTCGGCGCTATCGCTCGGGCTTGCGAGCCTTGACGATGACCCCCGTGGCCACGTGGTCCTGGTGGTCTGGCGGGATCGTTCGCCTCATGAGCTCGATCACCTCAGGAGTGAACAGCGGATACATGGCCGCTTCCTCGATCCCGAACGGACGGTGGCCACCGACCCAGACGCCTGTGAAGCCTGCTCTTTCCAGCTTCCCAGCGAAGACACGCTCCGCCATGGCCCCCGACACTCAGCCTGCCCAGGCGCTCTGGTCGTTGGCCACCTCCGGCGGGAGCTCACCCTCGACCGTGAGGTCGGCCATGCAGATCCGGCCCCCCGGCCGGAGCACCCGGAAGATCTCGGCCAGGGCCCGGCTCTTCCGGGCCGACAGGTTCAGGACACCGTTGGAAATCGCTACGTCCACCGACTCATCCGGGAGCGGGATGTCCTCCATCTCCCCCAGGAGGAATCGGGCCCAGCTCTCGACGCCGGCCTGGGCAGCGTGGCTCCGGCCTCGCTCGCACATCTCTTCCAAGATGTCGAGCCCGACGGCCATGCCCTCGGGCCCCACCCTTCGGGCCGCGAGGATCGTGTCGATCCCTCCTCCCGACCCGATGTCGAGGACCGTTTCGCCTGGCTGGAGCAAGGCGTATCTAACTGGATTCCCCACTCCCAGCGCCCACTCGATGCACCCGGCGGGAACCTCGGAGAGTTCCTCGTGGGTATAGAGGCGTCGGGCGACCGACTCGCCACCCCCGGTCGAGATCGCCGCGTACGCCTCACGAACGGCTGCCTTGATCTCGTGCTGGAACATGAGGTCCCGAGCCATGCCCCCTCCCTAGATGTCCTCGACGAATCGCTCGAGCCGCGTCTTGACGTCCGGGGGGATCTCCTCGGCTCCCCGTGACGCCAGGAACTCGCGGAGTTCCTTGGCGAACTCCAGTTCCCCGCAACACTTCCGGCAGAAGGACAGGTGCTTCTCCACTTTTTCTTGGTCCTCGGGCGCAATGGCGTTGTCGAGGTAGTCCCACAGCTGCCCCACGGCCTGGGAGCACGGAATCGTTCCTTGTTTCTCGGTCATCTGATTGCCTCCTCGAGGAGGAGTCCCATTTCCTCCGCGTATGCCCACATCTCCATTTCGAACCGTTTCCGTCCACGGTGGAGGCGGGCGAGGATGGTCCCGAGGGGAACCGCCAACATTCGAGCGATCTCCTTTGTGGCGAACCCGTCCATGTACCTGAGGACGAGGGGCGCCCGGTAGATCTCCGGCAGCCGCATGAGCACTTCTCTGACGTCCTCTTTCCCGAATGCCCGAAGGAAGTCGTGGTGCAGGGTGTCCGAGTACGGGAAGGGATCCTCCTCCACCAGGGTCCGGTAGAGTGAGAAGGTCTCCACCTCGTCAACGGGCAGCTCGTCCACCGATCGAGCCTGCTTGCGCAGCTGGTCCCGGAAGACGTTCACCAGGATGCTCTTGAGCCACGGACCCGCGGCAGCGTCCTCCTTCAATGCTCCAAAGGACCGGTATCCACGAAGCAATGCCTCCTGCACAAGGTCCTCCGCTCCACTCCGGACGAGCCGCCGAGCCAGCGAGTACAGGGCTGGAAGCTCCGGGCTGACCAGGCGCTGGAACGCCCCCTTGGTCCGGTTGTGGAGGTCGACCTCGCTCATCCGCCGGCTCCTGCGACTCGTTCCTCTAGGTGAATGACGACACCGGCGACGAATGTATTGCATCGCTCCAAACAGGCAATGAGCGGACGACCGCCGACGTCTTTACGGCCGAAAGGAGGTAGAGCGCATGGAAACCATTGTCAGGGAACGAACCCGGGAGCGGATGGGCGAGGGCAGCCTACGGGCCGGTTCGTGGCTGATGGGCCTGGCTGCAGTGGGCTTCATCGGGTACGCCGTGATCTTCTTCGTCCGCAACTTCACGGACAGCTTCCTGGAGCTCGGGATCGGTCAGAACGAGGTGAGCGTGGGTAAAGATGCCATCCAGGCGTTCAGCCCGTCGCTGTTTCACTACGTGAGCCACCTGCACATCGCGGTTTCGGGGTTCATCGCAGCCACAGGGGTAGCGGTGTTGTTCCTGGTGGTCTATGGAGTCCGGCGGGGACAGCTGTGGGCCTGGGTGGGGGCGGTGGCCGCTCCCGTCCTGGC
This sequence comes from Actinomycetota bacterium, assembly GCA_036505215.1. GTDB lineage: Bacteria > Actinomycetota > UBA4738 > UBA4738 > UBA4738 > DASXTW01. The sequence continues at coordinate 2,862 of DASXTW010000227.1, forward strand.
ACTGGCTGTGGCCCTGCCGGCTCACTATCCGAACAATTTCGATACCCTCGGCCACCTGGGGCTCATTTATCTCGCGGTGGTGATCTTCGTCGCCGGAGCGCTCGTTGCGCTGCCCGCGATCATCAGACAACGCCGAGGTTAAGCGACAGGCTCGTGGGGCCGTCCTCGGGCGGCCCCACAGCCATGACGGATCAAGAAGGAGAAGTGGAACGATGGCATCCGACGAACCCCTCCTATGCGCGAAGTGCGGCGGCCCGGCCGATGGGTGGAAGTGCGCGATATGCGGTGCAGTGGCCCGCGAGCACGACTCCGGACATGTGCACGTTGGCTCAGACAGATACTGCACAGTGAAGTGCGCGGGGTGCGGCCAGGCTGACGTGCTCTGCAGCTGCGTGTAGCCGGAAACGCGGATCCGCCTCATTCAACTGCTGCGGTCTCAGCCTGAAGATCCTTTTCGCCGGGCCGAGGCCGGCTCCGTCTAGCTTCGCGACCACAGGAGTGCGATCTCGATCCTTCTGCTTGCCCGGACATCTCCAGGGTGGACAACGGGGACACCGTCGAGCTGAGTGGATCGGGCCCGCCCTCACCATCCACCCCAACTCGGCGACCGGAGAAGGGGAGTTCACACACAAGAACGCCGCCGGCGACGTGATCGCCTCGGGAACCTGGAGCGCGCTCAAGCTCCGCAGTTTCCAGTCCTACGGCTCACAGCCGGATCTCCCGCCGGAGATCGAAGGGGGCCACGCGGTGATCCTGGTCCAACTCTCGTCGGCGGGAACCCGGTCGCCAGGGCTCTCTCTTGACGGTGGACCGCGCGATCGGAAAGTTCCCGCCTTGGCACACCGAGGGCATCAGGCTAAACGTGCAGGCTTGTTGAACTTCAACCAGAAGGTCAGCGGGTTCACTGTCTTCATAAGGGAATAGGACTCACCGCAGGCTCGGACGAAGAGAGAGCACCAAAGCCCGGCCAGCCCGGCTCAACCACCGTGGGGTGGGGCTGCCGCATTTCCTGCCCGAGGCCACGTTCACTCACCCGTAGATCCCGCACACGCTCGTGCTGGCGCCGGGGCTTCGGATCTTCAAGATCTGCAACAAGCTACTGGTACTGGGGCCGGCCCTCCAATGATGACCTGCGCCGGGATCTCCGGGAGCTGTTCCAGAAGATCCGCCCCGACTGGGATATCTCGGATCCCAAGCTACTGGCCGCGTGGGAGCGGGACGAGCGGGAGCGCTTCTTCCCGAACACGAAGACGCACCGCGAACGGATCGCGTCGTAGATCTCTCGAGCGGCCGAGCCCGGACAGGCGTCTTTTATCTTCCGTAGATCCTGGTTTCGGGGTGGAACGCGGCCCAGTCGAACCAGAAGCTCTCGATGGAGATCACCATGTCGAGCGATCGTCCTTCCAGGGGCCCTCCCACCGCCCGGCCGAAGATATCCCAGGTGCTGCCGGTCTGTGCGTCCACGACCCCGGCCGCCGTCCCGCGGAACGAGAGCGTCCTGCCTTCCTGGCGCCGGTCGAATACTCCGGTCGAGCCGACACCGCGGGACTGGCTGATCGTGGCCTGGTCGATGGCCGAAACGGCGCCCTCCTTCCAGAACACGACCACCGATCTCCCTCCCACCGTGGCCGATACGGCCGCCCACCCGCCGGAGGCCGCCGCCCGAAGCCGGTCATAGGGGAACGCGACCACATCGCTCCCGACCTGGACCCCGACCACCCGGGCCTTTGGGGGGAGCCTCGGGTCCGGTGTGCCTTGGAAGAGGAAGGGAGCCGAATCCGGGCGGTCGTAGCCCTCGTAGGGGTTCTGGCCGTACAGACGCTCCACCCCCGTGTCCGTGGAGAGGACCTTGCCGCGCGGGTGCTCGGCCAGCCAGTCTGTCCACGCCACCATCTGCACGGGGACCAGGTCCAGCGTCGTCCCGGTGAGCGGGCCCATCACTGCCTGGCCAAGCGCTTGCGGCCAGAGGGACTTCGTCTGGCGGTCGTACATCACCAGATTGGAGTGGTAGAGCTTGCCGGAAGTGCCGAAGTCGAGCAGCTTTCCATCGATCACGGGACGGCGGAAGGCGATCCCGGTATTGCACAGCGGGCAATACGTGATCGTGACCGGCACCCCACCCACCGTGTCGTTCACGATCTCGTGCCACACGAGGATCTGCGCCGGGTAAGCCCGGGCGTCACCTCCCAATACGAGCGAGATCACCGGCTCCTGTGAAGACAGGAAGTCCGTCTTCGAGGCATCCAGGAACTGGGGGTCGTCGATCGGCGGGATCCCGTCGGGGGGCGGGCCCCCCGAGATGATCTCGGCCGGGTCGACCAGCGGAGTCGGGCCACGGGTTCCAGAGGCAGCGTTGGGGCCGGGTGCCGGCCGGGAGCAGGCAGAGAGCACCACCAGGACCGCAACGGCCAGCGACATACCCTCCGCCCTGGGGCGGCTCCGCTTGTACCGAGGTCTGTTCAAGGATCCACTCCTACAAAGACTCCGACGCATTCGGACGCACCTGGATTCCACTCGCGTCGGAATGAAGGGGGTCCAAGCCGCCTTTTGTGGAGAGATAGGACGATCCTGCAGGAATCGAAGGGGCCGGTTCGGCGTCCCAGGCGGTGAAACGTGAGCAACGAGGAGTTCCTTCACGCGACGCTCTCTGCCATGGACCTGGTCTACAACATCGCGCGCCGCATGGTGCCTCGTCGGGAGGACGCCGAGGACCTCGTGCAGGAGACCTACCTGGCGGCCTTTCGGGCCTGGCAGGACCATCGCCGACCCCGCAAGGTCGAGCCATGGCTGGCCACGATCTGCCTGAACCTGGGGCGGTCGAGCTACCGGCATCGGGCCCGGCGCCCCCAGGAGGCGTCCTGGGAAGAGATGGCACAGTTCGAGGCCGAATCCGATCCGGAAACGGAGGCACTGGGCAGGCTCGAGCAGCAACGCGTCCACCAAGCCCTGTGGCAGATCTCGGAGGAGCAACGCCTGGCTATCGCTCTCGTGGATCTGGGCGGCTTCTCGACCAAGGAGGCGGCCAGGATCCTGCATGTCCCCCGAGGGACGATCCTGTCCCGGCTACACAGAGGCCGGAAGGCTCTGGCCGTCATCCTGGCCGATAAGGCCCCCGACCGGGAACGCCTGGAGGGATGGGGGTCATGAGGATCCTTCGCCGAGGCGACGTCCACAAGCCCGAACGGGATGCCGCGCTGTACGTCCAGGGCGAGATGCCCGAGCGCTCCCGCCGCAGGTTCGAGTCGCACCTCCTGCGATGCGAGCAGTGCTGGAACGAGGTGCAGCAGGCCCGAGCGGGGAGGGCGGTGGCCGAGCGCGGCCGGGAGCTTAGCCCCTCGGGGCTGCGCGAGGACGTCCGGGCCGCCGTGGCCATGTCGGAGGCTCCTGGACGTCGGCGTGTCCGAATCCTGGCGCCGGTGACTGCCGCGATTCTGGCCGGGCTGGCGGTTCTCGGCCTCCTGCTCGGCGGCCTCCTCCGTGGAGGCGGCCCCGTGCAGCCAGGCCCGATCGCCGCCGCCCTGGCCTCGTTCCGCTCGGACCAGGCACCGGCGTCGGCTCCCACCCTGCAGGCCCCGCCAGACCTTTCGGCAGCCGGCCTTCACCTCCTGGGCGGGGGAAGGTCCTCGCTGGGAGGGATGCCGGTCGACGCATTCTGGTTCACGGATGGCCGGACCAAGGTGGTGCTGCTCCTCGGCTCCGAGCGGTTCCCGGAGGCGGTCGGGGCGCAGGAACGGGCCGGGGCGGTTCACGGATGGCGAGCCGCCGACGATGGCGTTCACTTGGTGTGCGCTGACTCGCCCGTCTCCTACCTGTTGATGAGCCGAGACGGTTCGCTGTTGGATCGAGCTGAGTTCGCCCTACGCCAGCGGGCCATCCATTCGACGCCCTGAGGAGAGGGAACCGCCCATGGCCGCGAAGAGGCGACGACCGGGCAGCCCGACCTCGAATGAAGATCCAACATCGGCGAGGAAGCAGCGCAGGGCTCAGGCCCGGGAGGAGCGCCAGTGGATGCTCCGGAGGCGGTCGAGGAAGCGGGCCCTCCGCACGGCGGCCGGGATCACCGCGGTGCTCGCCGCAGCGGCCGGCCTCGTGTTCGCGGCCGTCCGGGGTGGATCCGGAGGAGTGGCGTTCGCCGGCGACCTCCGGACCGGCGGTACCCTGCAGAGCCTGAGGCTGCCGGCGCTCAAGGGCGGCGGCACGGTGAGCTACGACCAGTTCAGGTCGGAGCCACTGGTCCTGAACTTCTTCGCCTCCTGGTGCCCGTACTGCATCGCCGAGATGCCGTCGTTCCAGCAGGTCCACGAGCAATTCGGGTCGAAGGTGGCGTTCCTGGGTGTGTCGCAGTCCGACTCCAAGAGCGCCAGCATCTCGCTGGCCGGGGAGACCGGGGTGCGGTATCGGCTGGCCATCGATGCGAATGGGGACTTCTTTCGGGCCACCGGGTCGACCGGCATGCCGACCACGCTGTTCATCGCCCCGGGTGGACGGATCGCCTTTGTCCAGGTGGGTCCGCTGGATGCGGGGAGTCTCAGCCAGGCGATCCAGCAGTACCTCGGCGTCTCGGCATGACCCGCTTGGTTTCCTCATAGCCCCCGCAGGGTAGGCACGGCGAGGATCATGGGGAGGACTGTGGCCGGAGAGCATCACCGACCGACGGTGGCATTCGATGTCATCGGTACCCTGTTCAGCCTCGACCGTCCCAGGGATCGACTGGTCGCCCTGGGTGCTCCGCCTGATGCGCTCGAGCTGTGGTTCGCTCAGGCGCTCCGGGATGCCTTCGCCTTCTCCCATGCCGGCGGATACCGTCCGCTGAAGGAATTCCTGGAGGCGGCCCTCCCTCGGACTCTCGACTCGGTGGGCGTTGACACGACGGAGGAGTCGGCCGCTGATGTCATGGCGGCGTTCGGCGAGTTGGACCCGGTCGAGGGAGCAGAGGAAGCCTGCTCCGTCCTCTTCGACGCCGGCTGGCGCATCATCACCCTGACCATGGGAGGCGAGGAGGCGACTCGTCGACTCCTCTCCCGGGCGGGGTTGGAGGATCGCTTCTCGGCGTTCCTGTCGTGCGACCGGATCAGGAAGACCAAGCCACACCCGGACGTGTATGAGATGGCCCGGCAGGAGGCGGGATTGGGGGCGCTGTGGCTGGTCGCAGCGCATGCCTGGGACGTGGCCGGAGCGAGCCGGGCCGGCCTCCGGACGTGCTGGGTCGATCATCTGGAGAAGCGGTACCTCCCGATCTATCCCGAGCCCGACGTGCGGGCCTCCGGGCTGGTCGAGGCCGCGCGAGGGATCGTCGCACGAGAGAAAGACACGTCCTGACACGGGGGCCGGGAAGCGCTGGCCCCTCGATCGCGTCCGGAGATCTGAGGAGGACGCGATGACGACGGAGCTTCCGGGGATGAATGCACCACCGATGAGTGATCGCGTCCTGAGCGAGACCCGAGCGCTCTGCCCCACGTGTCTTCGCGTGGTGGCTGGCCGGAACATCGCACGTGACGGCAAGGTGTATCTGAGCAGGTCCTGCCCTGAGCACGGGGACTCCGAGTCGCTCGTCCTGTCCGACGCCTCGTGGTGGGAATGGAGCCGCCGGTTCATCCGGCCGGGACGGCGGCCTGCTCATACAGCGACGGAGACCGTCCACGGCTGTCCCTACGATTGCGGGTTCTGCCCCGAACACCAGCAGCACGCCTGCGTCACCGTGTTCGAGATCACCGAGGCCTGCAACCTGGAGTGCCCGGCCTGCTTCGCGGGGGAGGCGCACGTCCGCCATGCCACTCTCGAGGACGTCGAAGCGATGGCCGATGCACTGGTCCAAGCAGAGGGTGGACAGGCTGACGTGGCCATGCTCTCAGGCGGAGAGCCGACCTTGCACCCGGCGTTCTTCCAGATAGCCGATGCGGTTCGCGCCCGGCCCATCCGCTACGTGATCGTGAACTCGAACGGCCTGCGCATGGCCCGCGACGTCGACTTCTGCCGGGGGCTGGCAGAGCGCGACATGCTCGTGTACCTGCAGTTCGATGGGTTCAGTCCGGATACGTACCGGATCCTGCGGGGCCGCCTCGATCTCTACGAACTCAAGATGCGGGCGCTGGCCAACCTCCAGGAGGCGGGCGTCCGGGTCGTGCTTGTGGCCACCGTGCTGAAGGGTCTGAACGATCACGAAGTCGGAGCCATCGTGAGGTTCGGGGCAGAGCACCCCGCGGTCCGCGCCGTGTCCCTGCAACCGCAATTCGGGGAGGGACGGTTCGTCCCGTTCGATCCGGCGGATCGGATGACCGTGACCGACGTGATCGAGGCCATCGATCGAGATAGCGGCCTGTTCACCAGGGAGGACTTCACCCCGGTCCCGTGCTGCGACCCCATGTGCACCGCGGCGACGTTCGCGTACGTGAGTGACGGCCAGGTGATCCCGATCAGCCGGCTGGTTCCCGTCGAGGCGGTGTTGGACTACGGGACGAACACGGCCATGCCGAACCTCTCCGAGGCGTTCCGGCGGGATGCCGAAGAGATGCGGGAGGTGCTCCTGAAGCTGTACTCGAAGTCGGCCCCGGCCGGCTCGGACCGCCAGGCCGAGGCGTTCTTCTGCGCGTGCGAGCCCCTGCTGGCCGAGATGGAGGGCGTGGGCAACCTGCCGGACCGGATCTTCGGAGTGACCATCGAGGGATTCATGGACCGGGAGTCGTTCGACCTGGCCAGGGCCGTCCGATGCTGCATCCAGGAAGCCTTGCCCGACGGCCGGATCGTGCCGTTCTGTGTGTACAACACCCTGTACCGGTTCGCGCCAGACCATCGCCCCGAGCCGCCCTCACCGGAGCGAGGGTGACCGGCACCGCCCTGCCGGAGGCCCCCGGGCAACTGAAGGCCTGCTGTGCGGACCTGTGGTCGCATCCCGGGGTCCGGCTCCTGTGCGGGAAGACCCTGAGGCCCGGCGGCACCCAGCTCACGCTGCACGCGCTCGACCTCTTGGGGCTCGAAGAGAAGGCCCGGGTCCTCGACATCGGTTCGGGCCCAGGCTCGACGCTCGACCTGCTGGCGAGCCGGGGTTTGCGACCAGTGGGTGTCGACTACAGCGTCTCGCTGGCCGCCGAGTCCGCGGGCGTCGCTCACTCGGTCGCCGCCGACGCTGAGCGAATGCCATTCCGTTCCGAGTCGATGGACGCCGCGTTCATGGAGTGCGTGCTGTCGGCCGTGCCGGACAAGGCGGCCGCGCTGGCCGAGGTGGCCCTGGTCCTGCGTCCCGGGGCGTCGTTCGCGCTCTCCGACGTCGTGGTGGAGGGCGCCCTCCCGGAGCCCCTGGACTCGTTCCCTGGCTGGATCGCCTGCGCGGCGGGAGCGCTCTCAGCGAGCGGATACGTCGAGCTGCTGGAAGCTCCTGGATTCGTCGTGGAGGTAGCCGAGGATCACCCTTCGGCGATGGCCGAGCTCCTGGCGCAGGTGTCGCGTCGGCTCGCCCTGATCCGCGGAGCGATCCGTGCCGGGCTGGTCGACATCGCCTCGGTGGGACTCGATGAAAGTCTTCTCGATGTGGGCGAGCGGTTGCTGGCCACCGCGAAGGAGGTGGTCGCTGACGGCCTCCTCGGCTACGGATTGTTCATCGCGCGAATTCCAGTCCGGAGTTGACCGGCCCGAAGCACGCCCTCAGGGCTCACGATCCTTCAGACTCTGACCGCGCTCCTCGGCGATCGCTTTGACGTCACCGAGGTGCCGGCGAACCACCTTCTCCCAGGTGGGCTTGACCAGGAATCGGCCGGCTACTCGGCCGAAGACCCAGAAGTCCATGGCCAGCTGTCCCCGATAGGCCATGACCGTTCCGGCATCCGTCTCCTCGAAGGTGAACTCCTCGGTCACCGACGGCGCCACGCCCCGCAGGAGGCGGAACGAGATACGGTCAGGCGCCTCGAACCGGACGGTCTCGACGGTGGTCGAGGTGAGAAGCGACAGGCGAGTGTGATGCGCGGCCACGACGAGGTCGCTTCCACGCTCCAGGACCTCGAGCTCCCCCCGGAGCTCGCGAGGGGTCCGGCTCAGGTAGGGGGAGGCCACCACGTCGAACACGACGCCTCGCGGGGCGTCGATCAAGAGCTCGATTGGACCGAGAGGGTGCCGGGTCCTTCCCCACCCGAGATCGATCGTCAGTCGGCCGAGGAGCCACGCGCCGACGAGCAGGATGAGAAGGAGCACCAGCACCGCGCTCACCGCCACGAGGCTCCAGGTCACCGCGCCCGCGGCGATCATCGGGCCCACCTCATCACCGTCCCCCCCCGGGCGGGATCCGGTACGTGCGCTCCTGCCTGGCCTCGGCCGGCCAGTAGCCTTCCAGCTCGACGCCCAACCCCTCGGCCACGCGGTTCACGTAGTTGTAGTACGCGACGACCTGGTTGGCGTCCACGATGTCCCGGTCGCTGAACCCACCGTCTCGAAGCGTCAGCACGTCGGCCTCGCTCATCTCCCATGGAGTCACTGTGAGCTTCACCGCGTAGCGGCAGAGGAGCCGCATCCGTTCCGGTAGGGCGTCCAGGTCTCTGGAGGCGACCGCCTCCACCAGCGCCTCCCCGCCCTCTTTGGCCAGCGCGGCGCCGTGGTGGATCACTCAATAGTGGCAGTCGTTGGTGGCCGACACGCACACGGCGATCGCCTCCCGCTCGGCGCGGGAAAGGCCCGATGCCCCGAACATGATCGTCCGGTACAGGGCCCGGTGTGCGTCCAGGGCCTCCCGGTTCAGGCTGTGCGATGCCAGGACGTTGTCCATGTTTCCGGCGTCGGCGGCCGTTTCGACCCACGTCATGGTGCCCTCCTTCGGTACGGGATCCCGCCGGTGAGGGTGGCGGGGACGGACATCGTATGGGTACCGGATACAGACCTCATCTGGTCCCAGAAGGTCATGGAGCAGACAAGAATCAAGCCAGCCTCCTCGGCTTGGAATCGCTGGAATCGCCGCTCCCCTCGTGGCGTCCCAATCCACAGAGCTGGCCAAGGAAATCGGGGTTCGCCGGTCGCTCCCTGCGGCCGCGAGCCCGAACTGCATGCCCGAGATCCATCGCCCGGGCCCCCCGAGGAGGTGATCGAGCAGCCTCGTGCGAGAGAACAGCCAATCGGCGCCCCCGAACCGCATCGGCCTCGGCTCGCTGTCGCGAGCCCTGGTCGCCTGTCTCCGGAGGACCTCATCGTGAAAACGACTCCACGCCTCGCTGCTTCCCTCATTGGGTTGTTGGTCATTGCGACGGCCTGCTCCAAGAGTTCCAGCCCGACTGCCGAGTCTGGGGCTTCTGGTTCTCCGCAAGCTTCGGCGAGCGCCTCCATGATGCCGCTGCCGCCGTGGGCCGACGCGATGAAGGTCTCCATCACGTCCCCCGCCGAGGGGACGAAGGTGACCGCGAACGCGGTGACGCTTCAGGTCGACACCTCGGGATTCCAGGACACCTGCTCCATGGCCGGAAAGCCACTCACGCAGGGAACCGGCCACTACCACGTCCTCCTCGATGGATCGCTGGTGAACATGTTCTGTACCCCGACCGCCCAGATCTCGATGCAGAACGTCACGCCGGGGATGCACGAGCTGGCCGTGGTCCCGGCCCTGGATGACCACGCCGAGGTCCTGGACAACGAGACCAAGGTCGAGATCGACTACGAGCCCACGAGCCCGCTGCCGGCGATCACGGACGCCACCATCGCCGGGAAGCCCTCGATCCAGATCCTGTCGCCGAAGGACGGAGAGACGGTCTCGGGCTCGTTCGACGTCGTGGTGCGGATCACGAACTTCAACCCGAGCTGCGACCTGATGGGGAAGCCGGGCGTGGCCGGCTACGGGCACTGGCACGTCAACCTGGACTCGATGACCGGACCGATGATGGGGATGGGCACCATGCTCGGCATGAGCTGCGAGAACGTGTTCCATGCCACCACCGCCGGCCTCAAGGCCGGCGAGACCCACACGGTCATCGCCCTGCTCACCGACAATGGCCACGCGCCCCTCGAGCCCCCGGTCACCTCCGAGGTCAAGGTGACCATCGGATGACAACGATGGCGCGGGGCGTTGCACTCGCCGCCGCGTTCGTCTTGACAGGGGTGGCGTGCGGCGGTTCCGGCAGGAGTGGTTCCCCGAGCACGACGACCGCTTCTGCGACCGCCGCGGCATCGTCTGATACCTGCCCGGAATCGGCCGCCCTTCCCACACCGGTCAGCGACCACGGCGCCGTGGCGGCGAGAGGCTCGAGCGTCCCCATCCAGGCCGGCGACTTCTTCTTCGCTCCGACGTGCGTCACCGACGTGTCGGCGGGGACCCTGACGCTGACCGTACGGAACACGGGGACGGCGTTGCACAACGTGACGATCCAGTCGCTCGGGATCGACGAGGACGTTCGCGCTGGGCAGACCATCACGGTGACCGTGAACATGGGGAGCGCGCCGCTGCCCTTCTTTTGCAAGTACCACCGCACGTCGGGCATGGTGGGCGCGCTCCTGCCAGCAGGCGGGTGAGCATTCGCTTCGCGGTGAGATCTGACCGCGTCGCTTCGTGGGGGCTCGCGCTGATTCCGACGGGCGCGGGCGTGGGCGCGCAGTGGCTCCTGCACATCGCCATGCCTAGAGCCCCGTTCGCTCCGTTCTCCGTGGGCGAGTGGATCATCCGCCATACGCCCGGAGGGCTTGCCACCATGGCGATCGACGTCCTGGGGCGGTGGGCCCTTCGCATCCTCGCGGCGGTGATGATCGCCGGAGCGCTCTTCGCGGGATTGGCGCTTCGTCGGCTACGGCCGGTCCTCCTCGGGGCGACCGCGCTGGCGGCCTCGCTGGGCGCCGCAGCCCTGGACCCAGGGCGTCCACCGATCGAACACTCCATAGCTGCGGCCCTGGTGGCGGCGGGGGCGGCAACACTTGCCGCGGCGGCCATCGCGTCCGAACCTCGCGGGGTAGCCTCGGTGGACCTCGGACGGCGGCGGCTCCTCGCCGGGCTCGTCGGTGGGGTGGGGATGCTCGCACTCGGCGGTGGTGCGCTGTGGCGGGCACTCCGAGCGGCCGTCCCGGCTCGGATCATGGCAGCGCGCCCGCTCGCGGTCCACCCGGACCCGGCCTTCGACCACATCAGGGGGCTCTCGCCGCTCGTCACACCGCGGGAGGACCACTACGTCGTCGACGTTGACCTCGTGGACCCCGTGGTCTCCGCGAGCGGCTGGCGACTCGCGGTCGACGGGGAGATCGGCCGGGCGTTGGCGCTGTCGCTCGACGATCTCTTGGACATGCCGACCGTCGAGCGGTTGGTGTGCATGTCATGCATCTCGAATCCGGTCGGGGGGAGGCTGGTGAGCGATTCCACCTGGACCGGCGTGCTCGTGAGGGACGTCCTCGCTGGGGCCGGCCTGTCGGGCGGGGCGACAAGCATCGTCGCCCGCGGCGCCGACGGCTACTTCGAGACGGTTCCCCTCGACGCGGCGACGCTCCAGTTCGCGCTCGTCGCCATCGCCATGGATGGCGCGCTGCTGCCCCGGGAGCACGGATACCCCGCTCGACTGCTCGTCCCCGGCCGCTACGGCTACAAGAGCGTCAAGTGGCTCCGGTCCCTCTCGGTCGTCCCGGGCACCGCTCGGGGGTACTGGGTCCAACGAGGGTGGGACCCCGACGGGGTGATCCGGACCGCGTCGCGATTCGACGTGCCCTCCGACCACGCTCAGGTCCCGGCCCGCTTCATGGCTGCCGGCGTGGCCTGGGCGGGTGACCGCGGCATCTCCCGGGTGGAGGTATCCTCGGACGACCGCCGTACGTGGACTCGAGCCGAACTCGAGCCCCCGGGCGATCCCTTGGCCTGGCGCCGCTGGCGGCTCCGTATGACGCTGCAGCCGGGCGTCCATGCGCTCACCGTCCGGGCCATCGACGGAACCGGGGCCGTCCAGTCGGCGACCTACCTGCCTCCGCACCCCTCGGGGGCGAGCGGATACCACCGCGTCGTCGTCTCTGTCTTGGGGTAGGAAGGCCGGGACCTCGATCCAGTCTAGGGAATATCTCATGCAAGACCGGGTTGACTTTGTGTTCGAGGGTGTGGTCGGAACACGCCGCGACCGACTCTCCTTCCAGAGGGCGCCGGGGAAGGGATGACCAAATCATGAGCGACGCGGCTGGCTGGATCCTGCTGGCCGGGCCGATCTTGTTCCCGGCCATCTTCCTGAACTCGGTCCCGTTCCATTCTGTCCAAGGGCAAATGGCGAATGGGCAGACTGCCTCCCCCAGCGGCGAACAACAGAAGAGTGGAGGTGTGAAATGAACCCAGAAGATTTTCCGGCGCCGAAGGAAGGCTTCGTCCTCACGCACTTCCTCGTGGTTTC